>CACZOW010000001.1 GCA_902782885.1 uncultured Ruminococcus sp.
TACCAGAGGCGCTCGAAAAAAATGAGCGAGAATGCGGAGCGGCCGGCGAGATCCGGCCGCGGATAGCGTCAGAAGGAGCGGCCGACCTTCCCGAGCGTGAGATCCCGGCCGCGGATAGGGTTGTTAGAAACAGCTGAACGGAAAACTATGCCCGGAAACTGCCCGCCGAGCCCCGAAAGAGCGCACCACCCAACATTTACTAAAGCACTAAATTGACATTTGCTCAGGCAATATAAAATATATTGACAATCGCCGTATTTGTGATATGATAATATGCGCGTAGAGGCGCGTCGGATCATCAGTAGACGGCACATGGCCTGCGGACAGCATTGAAGACAGGGCCGGTCGAAAGGGACAGACGCCGAAGACAGGGCGAAGCCGCACGCCCCGTCTGGTCCTTCCGGGAATACCGGCCGGACTGTCAGCGCGCAGTCAAGAGCATGCGCGGTGGAGAGCTATGCGTTGACGCCGATGAGCGTCTGAGAGCGCATAAAACCACGCCGCCGGCATCGCCTGGCGGCTGTTATTTTATTGTCCGCGCGGACAGCGGGACCGTCCCTGCGGCAGAAGGAGTTTTATTATGAAGGACTTTTACAACGTAGGAATCATCGGCGCCACCGGCATGGTCGGGCAGCGTTTCATGCTGCTCCTTGAAAACCATCCGTGGTTCAAAGTGAAAGTGCTGGCCGCCAGCGCCAGATCCGCGGGCAAACCGTACGCCGAGGCCGTCGGCCGCAAGTGGTCCATGACCGTGCCGATCCCCGATAAATATAAAGATATATGCGTAAAAGACGCTTCCGCCGACGCCGAAGAGATCGCGGGCGAAGTGGATTTCGTTTTCTGCGCCGTAGATATGAAGAAAGATGAGATCAAAGCGCTGGAGGAACGCTACGCCCGCCTGGAATGCCCCGTCATCTCCAACAACAGCGCGAACCGCTTCACTCCGGACGTGCCCATGATCGTGCCGGAGATCAATCCCGAGCACGCGGCGGTCATCGAATTCCAGCGCAAACGTCTGGGCACGAAGCGCGGGTTCATTGCCGTTAAATCCAACTGCTCGCTGCAGAGCTACGTCCCGGCGCTCCATCCGCTGCGTCAGTTCGGCCTCTCCAAAGTGCTGGTCTGCACGTATCAGGCGATATCCGGCGCGGGCAAGACCTTCGCCAGCTGGCCCGAAATGATCGACAACGTCATTCCGTTCATCGGCGGCGAAGAGGAAAAATCCGAGAAGGAGCCGCTCAAGCTGTTCGGAAGGCTGGAAAACGGCGTGATCGTTCCCGCCGACTCCCCCGCTTTCACCGCCCAGTGCATCCGCGTGCCCGTCTCCGACGGCCACATGGGCGCGGTGTTCGCGTCCTTCGATCAGAAATTGCCCCCGCTTCCGGAGATCATTGACATCTGGAACAGCTACGAGGGTGAAGCGCAGCGCCGCAAATTGCCCAGCGCGCCGAAACAGTTCCTTAAATACTTTGACGAAGACAACCGCCCCCAGACCGGACTTGACCGCATGCGCGAAAACGGCATGGGCGTATCCATCGGGCGGCTGCGCGAAGATACACAATACGACATCAAATTCGTCTGCCTCTCCCACAACACCATACGCGGCGCGGCGGGAGGCGGCGTGCTCATGGCCGAATTGCTGACCAGCATGGGCTATATGGACTGATCGGAGGTCATACTTATGAAAAAGCCGGTATTCATTGGCGCGGGCTGCGCGATCGTAACACCTTTCAAAGGGATCAACAACGCCGAGGTCGATTTCGACAAACTCGGTGAACTCATCGAAATGCAGATAGCCGGCCACACGGACGCCATCGTCATTTGCGGCACCACCGGCGAATCCTCCACCATGCCCGACGCCGAGCATCTTAGCGTTATCGAATACGCGGTCAATAAAGTTGCCGGCCGCATACCGGTCGTGGCGGGCACGGGTTCCAACGACACGCATCACGGCATCAATCTCAGCCGCGAAGCCGTCAGGCTCGGCGCCGACGCGCTGCTGCAGGTCACACCCTACTACAATAAGGCCACTCAGAAAGGCCTGATCAAACATTACAGTGCGATCGCCGCCGCGGTGGACGTACCGATCATTCTGTACAATGTGCCTTCGCGGACCGGGGTCAATATCGCTCCCGACACTCTCAAAGAGCTCTCAAAGATCCCCAACGTCAACGGCATCAAAGAGTGCAACCTCGCCCAGGTCACCGAAGTGCGCTGCAAGTGCGGCGACGAACTGAACATCTGGTCCGGCGAGGACGGTCAGGTGACGATGATGCTGGGCGCCGGCGCGCAGGGCGTCATCTCGGTGGTATCCAACGTGTATCCGCAGATCATGCACGACATGGTCATGAAGCACAAAAACGGCGACGTGCGCGGCTCCTGGGAACTGCAGGCCAAAACGCTCCCGCTGGTGAAGGCGCTGTTCTGCGAAGTCAACCCTATCCCGGTCAAAGAAGCCCTCAACCTCAAAGGCATCAACGTCGGCGGCTGCCGCCTGCCCCTGTGCGAGATGGAGGATAAGAACCGCAAACTGCTTGCGGACGCGCTCAAAGAATTCGAGGCGAAACTGTAATGAGTCTGAGGATATTATTGACCGGCGCGCTGGGCCGTATGGGCAGAGCCGTGGCCGCGCAGGCCGAAACGAAAAACGCGCAGCTGGCGGAAGCGGGCAGCCGTGAAGAACGCGCGGAGATCGTGTGCGGCGTTGACCCCTTCGCGGACAAGACGCCCTTCTCCCCCGGCTTCCCGGTCTATACGGATTTCGCGTCCGTTCCGGAGAACCTCGGGCTCGACGTGATCATCGATTTTTCCCACTTCTCGCTCACCCGCGCGCTTTTGGAATTTGCCCGCGCCCGCAAACTGCCGCTGGTGCTGTGCACGACGGCGATCAGCAAGGAAGACCTGGCGCTGGCCGCGGAAACCGCGAAAGAGATCCCCGTGTTCCGCTCCGCCAACATGTCCGTAGGCATCGCGCTCCTCAAAAAGCTGGTGCGTGAATCCGAAGCCTTTCTGGGCGACGGCTACGACGTGGAGATCGTGGAAAAACATCACAACCGCAAAGTCGACGCGCCCAGCGGCACGGCTCTGGCCCTGGCAGACGCGGTCTCGTCCGCGCGCGAAGGCGGTTTCGACTACGTGTACGACCGGTCAACGCGCCGCGAGAAACGCGGCCGGCGCGAGCTCGGCATCAGTGCGGTGCGCGGCGGCAATATCGTCGGCGACCACTCCGTCATGTTCATCAGTGACAATGAGATAATCGAACTTTCCCACAGCGCCCTGTCCCGCAGCGTCTTTGCGGACGGCAGTCTGCGCGCCGCGGCGTTTATTAAAGATAAAACGCCCGGGATGTATGGTATGGACGATATTGTCTGACCGCATACGACCGGTTAGGCATAAAATTAAAGCCGGGGCGCGGCAAATTGCGCGTTCCGGCTTTTGTCTTTTCATCTCAGATCTAACGCCACATTCCCGATACAAAATACAAAAGCACCAGCGCGGTGTAGGCAGAGTAGAAATTGCCCTCGGCATCACGACCGCGCTTTAATATTTTGCGCGCCTCCGCCTCATCCACCAGCGTATATCCTTCGAAAAGTTCCGTACCGCAGATGCCGTCGAAATTGACCGAGATGCCGCGCTCTTCGGAATCGCGCACCACCGCCGCGACGATGCCGTTGCTCTCGTCGGTCATGCCGGGAGAACTGAACAGCACCGGCGACAGCACGAACAATCTGTCTCCCCGCGCCTCGTCGACGACGATTCCCGTTTCTTCCCGGATCTCCCGTCTGCCCGCGGTGAGCAGCGGCGCGGCTTCGGCGCTGTCTTCCGGATCAATCAGACCGGCGGGAGGCGAAAGCAGGAAACGGCCGCAGGGATAGCGGTATTCGTAATTAAGGAGCAGGCGGGCGTTGTCCCCGTCCTTGTCCGTCAGGATCACCGCGCAGGTCACCGCGTCCGGCAGCATGGCTTTGGCCGCTTCCGGGGACATTGTCGCCACCAGATCCTCGCGTTCCCGGCGCGACGCCATGAAGTAATGCCTTTCCGGAGCGTACTGCAGATCGTACGCTTTCAGGAAACGGTTTTCCAGCAGCGGCGCGGCATCTTCCGCTCGTATCACCGGCGCATCGGAGCCGGCGCGTCCGTCTTTATTATTGTCCATGCGGTTTCTCCCCTCCCCGCTGTCAGGCCGCGTCAGCCGCAGATTGAAATGATCGCGTCCGCAAAGATCTCCGCACTCTTGAACAGCACGTCGGTAAGCATAAATTCGTCGGGGCCGTGCATGCGGTTGTCAACGCCCGGCATCGCGCAGCCGAAGGCAACGCCGTTGTCGATATTGTGCACGTACGTACCGCCGCCGATGGCAAGAGGCTCCGCGTTTACATCCCCGGTCACGCGTTTGTAGCTCGAAAGCAGTTTCTGCACGAATTCAGAGTCTTTCGGAACATAGTGGCAAGGATTCAGCGCGATCTCCACGCTGTCGGCGCCGGCGTCACGGAACGCTCGCTTCAGCACTCCCATGAAATTCGATTCGCTTGCCATGGCAGGCACGCGGCTGTCCACGAGCGCGGTCATTTCACCGTTCTCATAATGCATCACGTTGAAGCTGGAACTGATGCGGCCGCTTTCCGCGTCTTCCATATCTATGCCCGCCGCCTCGCCGTGGTGCACGCCGAAAGGATAAAGTCTGGAAAAACCGCGGATCAGTTCCAGCACCGGATCTGCCGAAGGCAGCGCGGACAAGATCTCCATAAGGCAGGTCAGGCTGTTGACCGCGTTTTCCGGAGTGGAAGCGTGACCGCCGACGCCGCGAACGTCGAGCCGCAGCGTATTGTCACCACTCTCCAGTTCCAGGCCCGCGCCGCAGCGCTTAGCTGCGGCCGCCGCGATCCCCGCCGCTTCCGCCGCGGTAAACCCGCCTTTTCCGCAGTCGATCACCGCCGCCGCGGAGAAAGGCACCATGTTGCGCCTGAGCCCCGCGTGGATGCTGACCACCGGTGAGGCAGCCGCTTCCGCCGCGGTAAAGCGTTTTTTAACTTCCGTACCGGAAATACCGCGTTCCGCGTTGATCAGCGGATAATCCGCGTCCGGAGAAATGCTGTAGCGCGCGTGCGGCTCCCGTTCAAAGTAGTACTCCAGATCGCCCAGGCCCAGTTCCTCGCAGCCGCCCAGAATAAAGCGCGCCGTGCTGCGCAGCGGGATACCCAGTTCTTTTATGGCACGCATCGCGTACAGCGCCGCGATCGCGGGACCCTTGTCGTCCGCCGAGCCGCGCCCGAATACCGCACCGTCTTTAAGCAAAGGTTTGAACGGCTCGGTCACCGTCCAGCCTTCGCCGCCGGGAACCACGTCCAGATGTGCCAGGATATCCAGTTCCCGTTCACCTTGACCCAGATCGGAAGCTATCACGTAATTATCATAGTTATGCACCGTAAATCCGTATTTTTCCAGGAGTGCGCCTCCCGCGGCCAGCGCCGCCGCCGAACCGGCGCCAAACGGCTCCGCGGCCGTTCTGGTATCTTCCGAATACGCGCTGTCAATGCGCATCAGCATGAACAGATCGTTCAGCATGTTCTCTTTGTGGGCATCAATATATTCGTGGATCCGTGCACTGTACCGTTCACTGCTCATTGTTTTCTTCCGCCTTTCCTTCGTCTATGTCTTTGATGATCAGCGTCAGCGTGCCGTCGGGTTCGCGGCGGTATTCCATCGCTTTGGGGTTGTCGTATACTTTGACCGGTATCTTTATCTCTATGCCGTGCTTCGAATTGACTTTCTGCCGCGAAATACGCTTTACCAGCGTGGGCGGCACCGGCAGCGGCGCGTCCGTATCCACCGGCAGCCGGTCCGCGATCTCCCGGAAATCCGGTCCGGCCTCCGGAAACTGCTCGGTAAAGTTATCGTAGATATTCTCCATTTTGAAGGAATTCTGGTTGGCCAGTTCGCGGCACATCAGTCCGGCCACGCGCGGCTTCATGTCCACCGTCTCGCCGTAATGTTCCTTATACACCCGTTCCGCTACTTTGCGCACCGTGTCCAGCTGCGTCTTTACCGAAAGCGTATCGGTCACGCCCAGTATGACCGAGGAGATGTAGAAATCTTTGACGCCGCCGATCTCATATTTCTTTTCCAGCACGAAAACGTCGCGCGTGTCGATGTTGACGAAGAACGCCTCGTCGATCTTGGCGTTTTTGCCCGGCAGTATGCCCTGATGTTTGACGAAATTGATGGCGTTGGTGTCGGCGATCGCCCGGAATTCGTGGATGAACGACGTTTTGTAGTTTAACTTCATCACGGCGAGATGATCTTCGCCGGCGATCTCCGCGGTCAACACTATGAGGTCTCCCGACGGTATCGAGCCTGCGTCCTGCATCACGCCGAAAAAGCGGCGCGCCAGTTCCTGCGAGAAATCGATGAACTCGTGCCGCACGTCGGCGACCCGGCTGCTCACGAATCCTCCGCGCTCAAACGCGCACTTCTTGATATCGTCGCTGTTGTACGCTTTTACGATGTGCGCCTTCAGATACTCCTCCGAATCATCGTCCAGCGCCGTAGGATAATTTGACAGCACCGGCTCCGTTCCGTCCAGATCCAGGAAATGGATGACCACCTTTTCGATCTTAACGCTGTCAACACTGATCAGTTCAGGCATATTGCCCTCCTTAATAATAGTCCGTCTCCGTCCGCTCCGGTCAATACCCTAACAGCACTTCGCGGTTCGTTCCGTAGAAAATATCGCCGCGGCCCGCCATCATTCTGCAGAATTCTTCGAACCGCTCCCAGTAATCGTACACGTCAAATTCGTACGCGTGGCCCCAGACGTAGAACAGCTGCGGGCTCTCCGGCTCCAGCGCCAGAAACTTTTCGCCCAGTTCGAACAGCTTTTCCCGCTCCAGATGGAACACGGAAGGATCAAATACCAGCAGGTCTGTCTGCGGCGCAAAACTGTGTGTAGAGGTGGTGGTGCGGGAATATTTGACGCCGGTGCGTTCCGCGATCACGCGGGCAACGCGCGCGTCCATGCATCCGGTACCTCCCGGGTACGCCATGCCTACCACTTCGTATCCGGCCAGTTCGGACAATGCTATCCGGTCCTGCTCCACCTCGGTCACGATCTCATCGTCCGTGAGCCGGTTGAGCGCGGGATGATGCAGCGTGTGCACCGCCAGTTCGTGGCCGGCGTATATCGCGCGCACTTCTTCCGGGCGCGGCTTCACATGGGGCGTGGTCACGCCGTCCTGAAAAATGGAATTCGCGTTTCCCAGCAGCCCGGTATTGATATTGAACGTGGATTTGAGCCCGTATTTGTCCAGTATTTTTATCAGCCGCCGGTCCTGCGTCACGCCGTCGTCGTAGCTGAACGTCAATGCTTTCAGTTTTCCGCCGAAATCTTTCATGAGTTGCCTCCCGATACTTTTATGATCTTATACGCGTCGTTGCGCGTCAATCCGAACCGTTCCATAGTTTGTTTCAGCGCCTCTTTCGGCGCCGCGCCGCCTGCCGTCAGTCCGCCGTAATAACCGCGCACCGCGTCATCGTCCGCGGGCCCTTCAATGTTCGCGCGTGCCGTGTTGTCCGTGCCCGCGATGCACAGCACGAACTCGCCCCGCGGCGGGTCGTTTTCAAAGCGGGCCAGCAGTTCCGCCGCGCTCCCCCGCACCGCCTCCTCGTGGGTCTTGGTGAGTTCGCGCATGATTGCCACCCGGCGCGCGGGCTCCCCGGCTTCCGTAAAGATGCGGCACAGTTCCTCCAGGGTTTTAATTATCCGGTGCGGCGCTTCGTAGCATACCGTCGTGCGCGGCTCGCTCCGGAGGCGATCGAAAAACGCGCGGCGGCTTTTATTGTCCGTGCCGATAAAACCTTCGAACACGAAGCCGTCCGTGGGCAATCCAGACAGCACCAGTGCGGTCACGCACGCACACGGGCCCGGCACCACCGTCACTTCGATCCCGGCGTCAACGCAGCTTTTTATCAGCTCGTACCCCGGATCGCATATTCCCGGCAGCCCCGCATCCGATACCAGGGCTATATCCGCGCCGGCTTCGAGTTTCGCCAGCAGTTCGGGGCCGCGGCTCAGTTTATTGTGCTCGTAATAGCTCACCAGCGGCTTTTTTATGCCGAAATGTGTGAGCAGTCCCAGCGTGTGCCGGGTATCCTCCGCGGCGATCAGTTCGACTTCCGACAGGATCCGCAGCGCTCGCGCGGAGATATCTTCAAGATTTCCAATGGGCGTTGCCACCACGTACAGCATTTCAGGATCCTCCGTAATTGTCCGCCATTAGCGGCGCCGTGACCCGGAGACCTTTGCCTCCGCCTTTCCGTCCGGTGCACAGGAACATTACCGGCGGCTGCGCGAGATCCGCGTGCACCATCGTCAGTTCGACGGGTTCCACCCCCGCCCCGCGCATCGCGGAAAGCGCGTCGGTCAACCGGTCCGGCCGGTCCACCATATACAGCATTCCGTGAAATCTGAGCAGTTTCGCCGCCGCGGCGATCATTTCCTCCTGTGTCCGGTATATCTCATGGCGTGCGGCCGCCACTCCGCCGATATCATTCCGCAGCCCGCTTCCCGCCCGCACATACGGCGGATTCAGCGTGACCGCGTCGCAGCTCATATTACCGAGCCCGCTTTCGCAGATGTCGGCGCACCGCACTTCGATAATACCGCCGAGGCGGTTCAGGTCAACGCTCCGCTTCGCCAGCTCACACATTTCCGGCTGTATCTCCACGGCGTCAATGTGCAGCTGCCCTTCCCGCGCCGCCAGTTTGCCGCACAGCAGTATGGGTATTATGCCCGTACCGGTGCCGGCGTCAACGATATTGACCCGCTTTTTCCCCGGGGCCGACAGTCTGGAACGCAGCGCCGCCGAGGCGTTGACGCGGTTCGCGGCATAATTGGCCAGCAGCACGGCGTCCGTACCGTACCGGAACGTGCCGCGTTTCTGAATTATATATAATCCGGCGCACTGCAGATCGTCCAGCTGTTCGCCTTCGCGCAAACCGTGCTCCACGGCCAGACCTCCGCTAAACAAAACGAGGCTGTCCTTTCGGAGACAGCCCGTTTGTTACGATTCGATAATAGTTACACTAATTATTCCTCGGGTTTCGGAGCTTCCACGGGGCAAACCTGAGCGCAGTTACCGCATTCGATGCAGAGCTCGGGATTGATCTCGTATTTGCCGTCGCCTTCGCTGATGCACTCTACCGGGCACTCCGCAGCGCACGCACCGCAGGAAATGCAATCGTCTGAAATTTTGTATGCCATAACACAACACCTCCAAGTAGTATAATCGGTTACAGGTATATTCTATCACTTTTTCGGAAAATGTCAACTCCTTTCCGAGCTCTACTCCCAAAATCGTAATGGCACTGCTTGATTCAAACATTGCGACGGATAACGCCTGTGAAA
>CACZOW010000002.1 GCA_902782885.1 uncultured Ruminococcus sp.
CGCTGATAATTCATACTATTTACCTTTAATTGTCTCATTTTTGCCACAAAGCGGGGCTATAATGGCCATGGAGCTTGAGAGAGCAGCCCCGGATCCGGCGAAAGTGAGGCATTTAGTTATTATGAACGAGATCGATGAATTAAACACAAACAATGAAAACAACATGACAATAAATGAGAGCGGACGGGCGGATTATGACCGTTACATGGCAAGCGCGGTAGAAACGGCGGCACAGGCGGAGCAGAGCGCACCGCAGGCACATACGTACGTCGTCACCGAGGCGCGCCGCGTCCACACGGATACTTACATCGGCGGCGACAGCTATACCACCGGGAGCACCGCGGCTCCGGCGGCCCCGGCCCCGACAGCACGCTCCTCCGGCAAAGACAGCGCGAAACGCACCCGGAAAGGAGTCAGCGTCCCCGCGGTGATCGCGATCTGCCTGGTGTGCAGCCTGCTGAGCGGTCTTATCTGCCTGGCGGGATACAAGCTGCTGGTACTGGACAAACAAAAAACCGCGAATACTTTGATCGCCGCCACCGATGCCCCTGCCGCCACCGACGCGGCGCTGATCGGGATCACAGCCGCGCAGACGCAGAACCCCGAGCAGGTGAGCATCGTCGTTGACGGCGTCACCTCTCCGGCCACGGCGGTAGCGGCAAAAGTATTGCCCTCGGTCGTGGGCATCGAAGTCAAAGTGACCACCACGTCGTACCGTTACGGCACCACAGTGTCCGGCGGCGAAGGCTCCGGCGTGATCTTTTCTGAAGACGGATATATCGTCACCAACTACCACGTGATCAGTTCGGTGCTGACCGGCGCCGGTGAGACCAACCCGAAAGCCACCCTCAACGTTTATCTTTACACCGATCCCGACACCGCGATACCCGGCGAAGTCATCGGCTACGATCATGGCGCGGACCTGGCGGTGATCCGGATAGGCAAGAACGGACTTACGCCCATCGAACTCGGCGATTCGGACAAGATACATGTGGGCGACACGGCGGTGGCCATCGGCAATCCGGGCGGTCTCCAGTTCCTGGGCTCGGTGAGTCAGGGCATCATCAGCGGTCTGAACCGCTCGATCCAGATCGATACCACGTATAAGTCGCTGAAACTCATCCAGACGGACGCGGCCATCAATCCGGGCAACTCCGGCGGCGCGCTCACGGACGAGAACGGCCGACTGATCGGCATCAACAGCGCCAAAGTCAGCGTGGAAGGCTACGAGGGCATGGGCTTTGCGATCCCGGTCAACGACGTGGTACGCATTTGCACCGATATCATCAAGAACGGCAGCGTCAAGACCGCGTACCTGGGCGTGGAACTGAGCAGTCAATACTCGGCCGACTACCTCGAAAGACTCGGCTATCCGGGCGGTCTGCTGGTCAGCGCGGTGATCGACGACAGCCCCGCGAAAAAGGCCGGTATTGCCGCCGACGACATAATCGTGGCGTTCAACGGCACGGAAGTGCGCACGGCCGAAGAGCTGGCGGCGCTGAAGAATCAATGCAGCTCCGGCGACACGGTGGTAGTGCGGATCTACCGGCTCACCAGCTCGTACTTCGGGCACTGGAGCGGCAGCTATTACGACGTGGATGTGACACTGGGATAACGCGTTAAAACAGTTAATATATCATCGGCGGTGCGCCAGTTGACCCAGTCCGGTCTCCGGAACCAGGTGAGCTGGCGCTTCGCGTAATTGCGGGAGTTTTTCTTGATCAGTTCCGTCACTTCGCCGAGCGTCGCTTCGCCGGCAAAGTACGGCGCGAATTCTTTGTAACCGATCGCCTGGGAGGCCGTGCGGCCGGGATGCAGCGTCGCCACGAAGCGCGCTTCGGCTTCCAGTCCCGCGGCGATCATGGCGTCAACGCGCCGGTCGATGCGCGCATACAGTTCCGCGCGGTCAACGTCGATTCCAAACACGCTGTAACGCGCAAAAACGGGCCTCTGACGCGAGTTTGCGTTGCGCTCGGTCAGAGTAAGCCCCGTAGTAAGCCGCATCTCCAGCGCCCGTACAACGCGTTTAACGTTGTTGGGGTGGATCTGTTCCGCGGCTTCCGGGTCCAGTTCCGCGAGCCGCGCATGAATGTGATCTCTCCCCCGCTCCGCGAGCTGCGCTTCCACTTCTGCTTTTATTGCCGGATCCGGCTCGGACCGGTCGAAATCCAGATTATCCACCAGCGCGCTGATGTATTGCCCGGTGCCGCCCGCGATTATGGGGACCCGGCCGCGGTGCGAGATATCCGTGATCAGCGCTTTGGCCGCCTCAACGTACTGCACCACGCTGTATTCCTCCGAGGGCTCCAGAAAATCGATCAGGTGGTGCGGGATCCCCCCCTGCTCCGCCGCCGTTGGCTTGGCGGTACCGAGATCCATATACTTGTAGATCTGCATGGAATCCGCGGAAATGATCTCGCCGCCCAGCAGCTGCGCGGCCTCGACAGCCAGCGAAGTTTTACCGCTGGCCGTGGGACCCGCGATGCACAAAACGTGCGGAAGCCCGTTATCCGGCTGCCGCAGTTCCCGAGTTTTGAGTTCCGGGATCAAAGGCATCGCTTGAACCTCTTTTCCAGTTCGTGGGATTTTATGCGTATCACGATGGGGCGGCCGTGCGGACAGGTGGCGGAGTTTTTCAGGTTTGCCAGGGACGCCAGCAGGCCGCGGATCTCGTCGAAAGTAAGAGCGTGGTTGGCCTTGATCGCCGCCTTGCAGGCCATCGTATCGAGCGCCTCGGTGCGGAAAACTTCCTGTGACGGACCTTTGGCGGACATTGCCGCCCGTATCCCCTCCAGCAGCATTTCTTCCGGATCCGCCTCGGACAACGCGGACGGCACCGCCCGCACGATCACGGTATCCGGTCCGAAATCGTCGATCTCGAATCCCGCCGCGGCGAAGCTGTCAATATTGTCATTAAGCCACAGTTTTTCCGCAGCGGTGAGCCGCACCGTCGCCGGGATCAGCATCGGGCTGACGGGCAGCGCCGCGTCCGCGCGGTCCATTGCCGCACAGATCGCCTCGTATTTGATGCGCTCGTGGGCCGCGTGCTGATCTATGACAGCCAGTTCGCCGTCGATCTCCAGCAGGATGTATGTTTTTAAATACTGGCCGATTATCCGGCCGCGGGTATACACGTCGGTCTCGTTGTACGTGCCGGTCGCGGGAACGTCCGCAGCCGCGGGTCCTTCGACAGACGGGACAATACCCGCCTGTTCATAAACGCCCGTTTCGGTTTTGTTGTCCGCCACCTCGTACGGCGCGGGGTCAACACGCTCATACATCGCTCCGATACCCGGCGTTTCCGGCGAGGTCGGCAGCGTATTCGGCTGTGCCGGCGTCTGGCCGAATTGCCTCGGCGGGATATCCGGCAGCCGCGGCGGGATATCCGGCAGCCGCGGCGTGACATCTGCCTTCTGCGGCGGAATTTCCAGCGCCACCTGTTGGTTTTCGACAGGCGCCACCGGGGTTTTCCACACTTCCCGCCGGTTTTCCACAGAGTTTTCCACAGGTGGAACGGAAAAAACGTCGTTTTTCTCCCCTTCTGAGGCAGCGGGGCGGCTGACACGGTTCTCGGACAGCAGCGCGTTTTTGACCGCGGTCAACACCGCGCTGAACACCGTGCGCTCCGTCGCGAAACGCACTTCCGTTTTGGCGGGATGGACGTTGACGTCGAGTTTGGACACGGGGACGGACACGTTCAGTACGCACATGGGGAAGCGGTGTTTCATCGTCACCGTGCTGTACGCTTCATCCAGAGCGGCGGCCAGCACGCGGCTTTTTACCGCGCGGCCGTTGACGAAGAAGAACTGACGTCCGCGGGTGCCGAAAATACAATC
>CACZOW010000003.1 GCA_902782885.1 uncultured Ruminococcus sp.
GGGACCGCAGCACAGAGCGGAGGTAGACGGAATTGGCACACAAAAAGCTTGCCACACTTATATTGAACGAGGAAATATCCGGCTTTTATGTAATCGGAAACGCCGCCATCAAGACATCCGCCAACGGCTCCAGCTTTCTGGCATGCACGCTCACGGACAGTTCGGATACGGTCGAAGCCAAATTCTGGAACTACTCCGGACCTGTCGGCCTCAACCCCGCGGATGACGGCAGACCCGTTTTCCTGCGCGGCAAAGTCGGCGAGTTCAAGGGGGCAATGCAGATATCGCTCAGCGCAATCAGGTACGCGGAAGCGTCAGACGTGTTCAATACCGCCGACCTGGTACCCACCGCGCCGATCGACGTCAGGGAAGCGGGGCGGCAGATACGGGAACTGGTTAATTCGATCGTTGACGATGACTACCGCCGCATCTGCGAAGTGATGCTGGAAAAATACGGCAAAGCATTTTCCGTCTGGCCCGCGGCCAAGTCCGTACATCACAGCTTCGTATCCGGCCTGATGATGCACACGTACAACATGCTCAAACTCGCCGATTTCCTGGCGGGGCAGTATAAAGAAGTCATTGACCGCGATCTGCTGATCGCCGGTACGCTGCTGCATGATTTCGCCAAGACGCAGGAATACGCCTGCTCGCAGCTGGGGCTCGTAACGGATTTCACGGTAAAGGGTCAATTGATCGGTCATCCGGTGATGGGGGCCAAAAATATTGACGACGCCGCGAAGGAACTGGGCGTACCCGAAGATAAGGCAATGTTGCTGGAGCACATGGTATTGTCCCACCACGGCGAGCCGGAATACGGCGCGGCGCTGGCACCGGTGTTTGCCGAAGCGGAGCTGCTCCATATGATCGATCTGGTGGACAGCCGGATGGAGATATACGCCGAAACGCTTAAAAATATGGAACCGGACAGCTTCAGCGAACGCATATTCGCGCTGGAAAAACGAATCTACAAACACAAATAATATACAGGGAGGAACAGACAATGGGAAACAAATACGAAGGCACTCAGACCGAGAAGAACCTGTGGGCGGCATTCGCCGGCGAATCGCAGGCCAGAAACAAGTACACATATTTCGCTTCGGCCGCCAAAAAAGAAGGCTACGAGCAGATCTCGGCGATCTTCCTTAAGACCGCTGAGAACGAAAAAGAACACGCCAAACTGTGGTTCAAGGAACTCTCCGGCATCGGCAGCACCGCGGACAATCTGGAAGCGGCCGCCGACGGCGAGAATTTCGAATGGACGGACATGTACGAAGGCTTCGCGAAGACCGCCGAGGAAGAAGGCTTCCCTGAACTGGCCCGGAAATTCCGCCTGGTGGCCGCGATCGAGAAGAATCACGAAGAGCGCTACCGCAAGCTGCTGAACAACGTGGAGACCGCGCAGGTGTTCGAAAAGAGCAAAGTCAAAGTCTGGGAATGCCGCAACTGCGGACATATCGTTGTCGGCGTGAAAGCGCCTGACGTATGTCCGACCTGCAACCATCCGCAGAGCTATTTTGAGATCGCGGAAGACAATTTCTGAGCATTGACCGCCGTTAAAGCGTGGAAAAACGAGAAAACCCGCGAAGGCTATTGCCAACCGCGGTAAAAAGTAGTATAATCGACCCGACTGTAATGACAAGGGCGCAAGGCGCGTTCTTTTGTATAAAACAGATTTCGTTCTTGAGAGAGGAGAAAAAACACTATGGGACTTATTAAAGCATTAGCAGGTGCCGTTGGCGGGACCCTTGCAGATCAGTGGAAAGAATTCTTCTATTGCGACGCGATCGACGCCGACACGCTTGTTGTAAAAGGTCAGAAACGGATCACCAGCCGCAGCTCCAATACCAAAGGCAATGACAATATCATTTCCAACGGTTCCGGAATCGCGGTCGCGGACGGACAGTGCATGATCATCGTGGATCAGGGCAAAGTTGTTGAATTCTGCGCCGAACCCGGTCAGTTCACTTATGACAACTCCTCCGAGCCCAGCATTTTTGCCGGCAAACTCGGTAAATCCATTATCGACACCTTCAAGACCATCGGACGCCGTATCGCGTACGGCGGCGACACCGGCAAGGATCAGCGCGTTTACTACTTCAACCTGAAGGAGATCACCGACAATAAATTCGGTACCGCGGCTCCCGTGCCCTTCAAAGTAGTTATCAACGAGCAGCTGGGCTTCAAGCTTTCCGTTGACCTTAAGTGCAACGGCGTGTATTCGTACAAGCTTGTAGACCCGATCCTGTTCTACACCAACGTCTGCGGCAACGTCACCGAAAGCTACAAGCGCGACAAGATCGACGGCATGCTGAAAGGCGAGCTCATCCAGGCGCTGCAGCCCGCTTTGGCGGTGCTTTCCGCTAACGGCGTTTCGTACGACCAGATCCCGGCGCACACCGTGGAGGTCAGAGACGCGCTCAACGAAGTGCTGAAAGAGCAGTGGGGCAGACGCGGCATCGAGATATTCTCCATGAATATGGGCGTGCCTTCCATCCCCGAGGATCAGAGAAAGAAGATCACCGAATGGGAAGAAACTTCCATGACGCTGAATCCCACGGTCGCAGCGGGACGTATGACCGGCGGCGTCATCAGCGCGATGAATACGGCTGCTGCCAACGAAGGCGGCGCTATGAACGGCTTCATCGGCATGGGCATGGCGATGAACCAGGGCGCGGCCAACATTCCTTCGCTCTTCGCGGCCGGTGAGAACGGCGGCGCGGCGGGTGCCAACGCACCTCAGGCTCCTCAGGGACCTCAGGGCGGCGCTCCGGCGGACAACTGGGTCTGCCCGGTCTGCGGCGTTACCGTAAACGGCGGCAAATTCTGCCCCGAGTGCGGCGCTCCCAGACCTCAGGCTAAAGCCGAAGGCTGGACCTGCGAAGTATGCGGCAATGTGAACAAGGGCAACTTCTGCACCGAGTGCGGCGCGAAGAGACCCGCGGACGCTCCGCTCTATCGCTGTGACAAATGCGGCTGGGAGCCTGAGGATCCCAAGAATCCTCCGAGATTCTGCCCTCAGTGCGGCGACAGATTTGACGAAAACGATAAAGTCTGATCATGATTGACTGAGCATGGATCCGGCAGCGGTCATTTAATGATCTGCTGCCGGATTTATTTATTGCCCGAACTGCGTACGAAAGGATGAACGGCAATATGAAACTTATCGAACGCTTCCTGAAATATGTGTCTTACCCCACGATGTCCGACGAGAACAGCGATACCTGTCCCAGCTCGAAAAAGCAGCTCGCGCTGGCCAAAGTGCTGAAAGCGGAGCTGGAGGAACTGGGCCTCAAGGCGCGGCTGGACAAGTACGGATACGTGTACGGCGAATTGCCTGCCAATACGGACGAGCCGATGGCGCGGGTGGGATTCATTGCCCACATGGACACCTCGGACGCCGTGTCCGATACCGGCATTAAGCCGCGGGAACTGCTGTACGAAGGGGGAGATATCGTCCTTAACGAGTACGGCGAAAAACCGCTCCTGATGAAAGTGGCGGACTATCCGTATCTGGCGGATTTCGCCGGCAAACACCTGATCGTCACGGACGGCACCACGCTGCTGGGCGGAGACGACAAGGCCGGCGTGGCGGAGATCATAACCGCGCTGGACGAACTCATAAAGAGCGGAGAAAAACACGGCAAGATCGCGGTGTGCTTCACGCCGGATGAGGAGATCGGCAGAGGCGCGGATCATTTCGACGTGGAGGCGTTCGGCGTTGACTACGCGTACACCTCGGACGGCGGCAGACTGGGCGAACTGGAGTATGAGAACTTCAACGCGGCCTCGGCTAAGATCGTTGTCCGCGGCATCTCTATTCATCCCGGCAGCGCAAAAAACAAGATGGTCAACGCCGCCGCTATCGCCTGCGAACTGCACAGCCTCCTGCCCAAACGCCAGGTGCCGGAAAAGACCGAAGGCTACCAGGGCTTTTTCCACCTGACCGGCATGAAGGGAGAGACCGAACTGGCGGAACTCGCGTACATCATCCGCGATCACGACCGGCAGAAATTCGAGGACAAAAAGCGGCTGATGAAGGAACTGGTGCGCAAGCTCAACCGCAAATACGGCAAAGGCACGCTGGAACTGACGCTCAAAGATTCCTACTACAATATGAAGGACGTGCTGGCGGACAAAATGTTTGTGGTGGAGAAGGCAATGGCGGCAATGCGCGAATGCGGCGTAGAACCGGTGTGCGTGCCCATCCGCGGCGGCACGGACGGCGCGCGGATCTCTTATATGGGACTGCCGTGCCCGAACCTGTGTACCGGCGGCGAGAACTACCATTCCCGGTTTGAATTCGTATGTGTGGAGGATATGGCGACGTGCGTCCGGATCCTGAAAAAGCTGATGATCGCAAAATAAAGACGGCCGCTATCGGGCGTGAGCCGGGGCCCTTTCGCTGCGCCGGCGGGAAAAACTGCGGCTGCTGCGTGCTGTCGGAAGGCAGCGCTCAGTATGCGCGTTTTACCGCGGCCAAAGCGGAAAGACTGGCATCGGCGCTTTCCGGTTTTTGCAAGGTCGAACCTTTCGTTTTCATGGACGATCCCGCGGGATACCGCCATAAAGTGCATCTGGTGTTCGGTATGAGAAACGGCCGGCGCGTATGCGGCGTGTACGCCCGGGATTCGCACCGGATCGTGGAGGTCCCGGATTGCGTGATATGCGATAAGGCCGCCTGGCAGACCGCGCAAAAACTGAAAGCTTTGATCGATGATTTTCATCTGGAATATTACGACGAGGACCGGGGCACCGGCCTTATACGCCATCTTATCGTGCGCTCTTCCGCTTCGGGCGGCGGACTGCTGGCGGTGCTGGTCACGGGCGAAAAGCAATTCCCCGGACGCCGGAATTTTGCCGCCGAAGCGCGCCGCCGCATACCGGAACTGACGACGCTGGTCCACAACGTTAATCCGAAGCGGACAACGTTCATTTTCGGAGATTCAGAACAGGTGCTGTTCGGCCCGGGCTATATCGAGGAACGGCTGCTGGGGCGCCGCTTCCGTATCTCACCGAATTCGTTTTTCCAGGTCAATCCGCGCATGGCGGAAAAGCTCTATTCATACGCTATCGAGGCCGCGGAACTGACGGGAGACGACGTGCTCCTGGACGCGTATTGCGGTACCGGAACGATCGGCATCTGCGCCGCTTCCGCCTGCCGTGCGGTGCAGGGGGTCGAACTGAATCCGGCCGCGGTGCGCGACGCTATAGCGGGTGCCAACTTGAACGGCGTTGACAATATCCGCTTTTTCCGAGACGACACCGGCGATCACCTGCTGCGGGAGAGCCTGCGCGGGGACAGAACGCGAACCGGTTCGGACAATATTGCCGGATCCGGCATCTCCTCACTGCCGGACGTGGTCATCACCGATCCGCCGCGTTCCGGGTGCACAACGGATTTTCTGAACGCGATGATCGCCGCCGCTCCCCGCCGGGTGGTTTATGTCTCCTGCGAGCCGTCAACGCTGGTACGCGACCTCGCAGTGCTGCGGGAGGGCGGTTACGTTGTCCGCCGCGCGCGGGGCTTCGATATGTTCGGATTCACGGAGCATGTGGAGACTGTATGCTGCTTGTACCGCCAAAAGAAGGACTTCATTTCAGTGCCGTATGAGCCGAGGAATGTGGAGTAAGACATGAGATTTGACAACGCATATTTTATTACCGGTACGGCCTATGCAGGAAAATCAACCGTGGTAAAATTGCTTGCGGAGAAATATAACGGTATACTGTGTGAAGAAAACTATCATGACCAGCTGCTGCCAGAGCTTGAAAGTACAGAGTTTCCTTTTCTGACGTATACCCGTGATCTGGAGGACTGGCATGACTTCATCAGAAGGACCCCGGAGGAATACAAGGCATGGATGGACGGCGTGTCTCGCGAGTGCGAGATACTGGAACTCAAGATTCTGGATGGCCTTAAGGACCAGGGCAGACCGATATTTGTTGATACAAATATATCGATAGAGATGCTGAAAAGTATTACTCCGGCAGATCATGTGCTGGTCATGCTGGCGGATCCGCAAATCTCTGTGCGGCGTTTTTTTGAAAGGCCAGACCGTGAAAAACAGTTTCTGTATCAGCTGATCATGGATGAACCTGATCCTGAGAGGGCGATGGAAAATTATCGGAAAGGGCTCATGCTGATCAATTCACAGGAAAACTATGAACGCTATTTACACTCCGGATTTCATGTGATAATCAGGGATGAAAGCCGAAGCATTGAGCAAACACTGGAAATGGCAGAAAAGGCCTTCGGTTTGCATCGCGTTGGCTGATGCCCGCGAACGGCTGAAAATCACAAAACGAAAAATACAGTTGATTGGAGTAAAAAATGAGCTATTACCTTTTGGAAGAGACTATCCGTCCGTGTTCTGCCGATGAACTGAAAGATCTGAATGGGCGCAAATATGTTGCGGTCCTGACGACCCCGGAGTGGCTGAGCGAGCGCGACCGTTTCGATATGGGGATCGAACTGGAGCCTGAAGCCGGGAACATCCACAACACGAAGGCCGAGGTTAACTACGACTCGCTTACAGGAACTTTTCTGCTCCCGGACCGTGACAACCTTCAGGAGAATGATTTCCGTTTTGCCTTCGCGATGGACGAAAAGGGAGTCGTGTTCATTGACGATACCGGCAAGGCAGAACAAATGATCGACGCAATACGCAGAACGAAGCGTTGGAGATTGCCGAGTCTCGAACGGTTTCTGTACGATTTCCTTGAGCAGATAGTTGACCGGGATCTGGCGATCATGGAGCGTTATGAGAACGAACTGAACCGTATCGAGGATAAGATCCTGTCATCTCAGATGAAGACGGTTCCGTCCCGTGTCAACGAAATACGAAGCGATATCCGTAAGCTGCTGGTACACTACGAGCAGATCATCGACATGACACAGGAACTTGAAGAAAACGAAAACGGGTTCTTCAGCGAGGAAAACCTGCGTTACATACACCTATTCATGAACCTCATGTCGAGGCGGCACGACATGGCAGTTTCTATCCGTGATTACACCATGCAGATGCGAGACCTCTACAACACTCAGATCGAGGTCAGCCAGAACCGGATAATGACGCTGCTCACAGTGATCACTACGGTATTCATGCCTCTGACGCTCCTCACAGGATGGTACGGGATGAACTTCAAGTATATGCCTGAACTCGGATGGCGCATCGGGTACCCTCTGGTGACTCTCGCGGCGGTGGGGATCATAGTCTTCTGTCTGTTGCTCTTCAAGAAAAAGAAGTGGTTGTAAAACCGGGGACGGATATTAATTGAAGCAGGCAATCTCGCCGAAACGACTCACCGTTGCCTTATCGCTGCAAAAAAGAAGGGATAATATGAAATACCGAAAAGACAAATACGGCAGGGAATTGTCGGTGCTGGGCTACGGCTGCATGAGATTTGCCAAAAAAGGCGCATCGATCGATCTCGAAAAGGCGGAAAAGGAGATCCTCTCGGCATTTGAGGCAGGCGTGAACTATTTCGACACGGCATATATCTATCCCGGAAGTGAGGCCGCGATAGGCGAGATCTTCGAGAGGAACAATATGCGCGGCAAGATCAACATTGCCACTAAGCTTCCTCAGTATCTGATCAGGAGCCGCGCGTCGATTGACAGATACTTTAGCGAAGAACTCTCAAGGCTGCGCACCGATCACGTTGACTATTACCTGATGCACCATCTGACCGACGTCGCAATGTGGGAAAAGCTCAAGGCGGTCGGGATCCTGGATTGGATCGGGGAGAAGAAAAAGTCGGGCGCAATAAGGAACATCGGCTTTTCCTATCACGGCAACACGGATAACTTCCTGAAGATACTTGACGACTACGACTGGGATTTTTGCCAGATCCAGTACAACTATCTGGACGACGTGTCTCAGGCGGGCGCGGCAGGGCTGAGAGCCGCGGCGGAAAAGGGGATCCCGGTCATCATAATGGAACCGCTTCGCGGCGGAAAACTTGTGAATATGCTGCCAGATAAGGCCCAAAAAGCTATGAAAGACAGCGGCAGAGGATGGACTCCGGCAGAGTGGGCGTTCCGCTGGCTGTACGACCAGAAAGAAGTCACCGTAGTCCTCTCGGGCATGAACTCTTTGGAAATGGTCGGGGAGAACTGCAGGATCGCGTCGGAAGCGGAAACAGGAGAAATGACCGAAGCTGATTTTGCCGTTCTTGACAAGGTAAAAACCGCCATCCGCGAGAAGGAAAAGATCGGATGCACCGGCTGCAGGTACTGCATGCCCTGCCCAAAGGGAGTGGATATACCGGGCATCTTCCGATGCTACAATGCGATGTATATCGAATCAAAGGGTCAGGGCAGATCTCAGTTCATACAGACTGTTGGTCTTACGAAGGAACCGGCCTTTGCGGCGCAGTGCGTCGGATGCGGAAAATGCGAGCGGCATTGTCCGCAGAATATCCCCATCAGAGAAAAACTGAAGGAAGCGGACAAGGCGCTCCGTCCGCTGCCGTACAAGATAGGTATAGGTATAGCGAGAAAGTTAATGTTCAGGAAGCCGGCGCGTTCTAAAAAAGGCTGATCGGTATTTTATATCCGCTTTCGAGTTCTCCGACTCAGAGTATCGTAAACGTTTTCAAAGGTCCTTATCTGCATATACTATCCATGAAAATATGCAGATAATCCCTTTAACCTCTTGATTTTCTGCATATAAAATGGTATAATTATATGCAGAAAGGAGATGCAATGATGAGAAAGTTCGATTACGGTTTTCTTGATAATGGACTGCTCCCGGCAAATCTTGTAGAAATAACGAGCGGGATCTATTCTCTGCAAACGGCCGCAGGTATCAGGAAAGCGCAGTTCAATTCAACTTTTACGGAACTGGAATCGGTTGCGAAAGTGCAGTCGGTCAAAAGTTCCAACGCCATCGAGGGTATCGTAACGAGCGATCAGCGAATCGCGGCTATCGTAAACAACAGCAGCGCTCCTTTGAATCATAATGAAGCGGAGATCGCCGGTTACCGTGACGCGCTGAATATGATCCATACCGGATATGAGCATATTGGTTTCAATGTGCGGGATATCCTTTTTCTTCACGAGACTATGATGACGCCGTCCGGAGACGCCGACGCCGGCAGATTCAAACAGGCGGACAACATTATTGTCGAGGTAGACTCGTCCGGCAACAGGAAAGTAAGATTCCGTCCCGTTCCTGCCGATGAGACTGCGGCGGCAATGGAGCAGTTAGAGCTTGCATATCTTGACGCCTGCTCGAATTCAAATATCAATCAGTTGCTCCTGATCCCGTGTGTGATTCTCGATTTCCTGTGCATCCATCCTTTCAGAGACGGAAACGGAAGAATGTCGAGGCTGCTTTCTCTATTGCTGCTGTACAAGAACGGGTTCGATGCCGGAAAGTATATCTCTTTTGAGGAGCAGATCAACAAATATAAGGATCTGTATTATGACGCGCTTAAGCGTTCGTCAACAGGGTGGGATACGAATACCAACGACTATTTCCCGTTTATGCAGAACTTCCTGTCAATGCTGTATATGTGCTATAAGGAACTTGACCGGCGGTTTGCCGTCGTACACGGAAAACGCGTCACCAAATCCGCGCGGATCGAAGCAACTGTACTCGGCAGCATTGTCCCCATATCTAAAGCAGAGATTTGTTCTATTCACCCGGATATCAGTCCTACGACTGTGGAGGCCGTCCTCGCGAAGATGGTTAAGGAAGGTCAGATCAAAAGGATCGGTGCGTCGAGAGGCTCCCGCTACATCCGAAACGAATAGGA
>CACZOW010000004.1 GCA_902782885.1 uncultured Ruminococcus sp.
ACGGCAACGCCGATGCCCACCGAACCTCCCACGCCCACGCCGACGGCAACGCCCAAACCCACCGAGGAACCGACGGCAACGCCCGAACCCACGGAAGTTCCCGGGACCGATACGCCGGATGTGACAGAAGCGCCGGATATTACGGCCGTTCCGGAGGATTGACCCGGGCAGTCGGAGCTCCCGGAGGTGTTTTATATGTTCATCGGCACCGATATCGTTGAAATTGACCGGGTGAAAAAAGCCATCGAGCGCACCGGCGAGCCGTTTCTGGCGCGGGTGTACACGGCGGCGGAACGTCAATACTGCGACAACGCATGCGGCTCCCGCCGGCGCTACGACAGCTACGCGGCGCGTTTTGCGGCAAAGGAAGCATATTCAAAAGCGGCCGGCACCGGCATCGGCGCGGACGCGAGTCTGAACGAGATCGAAGTGACCAATCTGGAGAGCGGCATGCCCGTGCTGACGCTGTACGGCACGGCGAAAGCCTATTTCGAAGCGAATTTTCCGGGCTGCCGTATCGACGTGAGCCTGTCGCACACGGCAAAACTGGCGATCGCGACGGTCCTGATAACCAAAGCAGAGTAGAATTATAATTATAATTGTCCGCGCTTTTGCGCGAGGCGGGCGCGTTTGCGCATTGCCAGCGGCGTGACGGTGTAGTGTTTTTTGAAGGTGGCGCCGAAGGTGCTCACCGACGTGAATCCGCATGCCGACGCGATCTCCGCGACGCTTTTGTCGCCCAGCGTGAGCAGCGCGACGGCTTTGCACATGCGGAGCTTGTTGACGCTGCGCATGACCGCCTCGTTGAAAATTTCTTTGTGTTTGTGGGAAAAGTAATACGACGTCAATCCGACCTGCGAGGATATGTCGTCCAGCGACAGATCGCGGTCAAGATTTGCGCATACGTAATCGACTGTGGGGGCAAGCAGCTCCCAGTTCTGCAGCCGCAGCGAGGGCGTTTCGCGCCAGCCCATATCCGCCAGCAGCAGTGCGCACAACACCATCGCCATTCCGTATATCTGCAGACTTTTCTGCATGCCGCGCATGGCGCTTTCGGCCGGGAGCGACATCATTATAGTGGCCTGCCGGCGGAAGATGTTGTCCAGCTCGTAATATTCGGGGTCCGCTTCGCGCACGGTGTGGGACGAAGACGACATCATGTAGCATTTTTCGGGCTCGCCGTCGGCGTCGTTGACAACTGCCCGCAGCGAGATCAGCTCGTACGTGGCTTCGGGGACAATTTCCGCCTTGAAGTCGGGCACGATCGCGAAGGGAAGGAACGGGTTGACGATCAGATAATCGCCGTAGCTCAGCGTCACCGCGTCGTCCCAGATCATGACCGTGAGGTGCTGCGCAGCGGCCCGTATTATCTTCGTCTTCTCGGAATACCGGTACCGGAGGTCCTCCGGCACGCCCCGCTCGTATGTTATGTCCGATATGAAGTCCGTCACATGTTCCGGCGCTTTTACCACCGTTTCCGACATGTCAATTCCTCCAAAAGTGCTGAGATGTTGCTATTATACACCCTTGCGGGAGCAATTTCAATGAAAAATCTGCGGGCGCTTTTATGGATCCCGTGAATTTCAAATAGTATTGTTCGACCGGGACCTCCATCTGAGGCGGCGGGCTTGCCGCCCTGCCCCGTGCGGCGTGCTTGCCGCGCCCGCTGCGCTGCCGCAATGCAGAGAAACGCCCGTTCATCAACTGCCGGCTGCCGAACTGCCGGGAATCGCTCGTTCATCGCATTCTCGTTCATTTTATGAAGGGAAAACCTGAAAAAGTGGGACAAAAATCGCTCAAATAAGGATTTTTGTCCCACTCATGGCTGCATCGCTGTGACAGGAGCCGCCTTCCGGAGCGCGAAAGTGGGACAAAAAGGCGTGAAAAGGCGCTTTTTGTCCCATTGCAGCCGGGTCAAAAGCGGTATGAGGCCGTGTCAGAAGCGGCATTGACCCGCCGATCCTCCTCAGAAGGCGCCCAAAGTGGGACAAAATTTCTCAAACGGGATTTTTTGTCCCACTTTTTCCAAAATCTGGCGTTTGAAATGAGCAAGAGACATGAAAAACCAAATCGGCATAGGATAAATGTGCCGAAAGCCGCCATATTATGCGGCCCGCCGGGCGGAGAAGGCGCGGTGAAAAGATCCTTAAGTAATATTTTCATTTACCGATTTCGTTTCCCGGCAAATCCTAATTTTTTAAACAAAGTTAGTAGAACCATTCAGTTTTTGTTTAAAATCATGCTCATTTTACGGCGCCCGGCACAGGCCCCCGGTGAATCGATGACCCGGACGGTCGTTGCCGGGCGATGTCCCGGGATAGTCTTCGCCCGGCACCTGCCTCCGGTCAATCGATGACTCAGATGGTCGGCGCCGGGCGAAGCTCAGCCTATCGGCATTGCTATTTCACGCACTCAGGAAGAAAACCGTTGCAACACGCTCAGTTCAGTGTGCCGTCCCAGGTGCTCACCTTGTTGGAGGTCTTCTCCTCCTCGGTGAACCAGTGCTGGGTGATGCATTTGGCATCGGTGTAGAAATTGACGCCGTCCTTGCCCAGCGTGTGCAGCGCGCCGAAGAACGACTTTTTGTGGCCGGAGAAGGGGAAAACGCCCACCGGCACCGGGATGCCGACGTTGACGCCCACCATGCCGCCGTCCGTGCGTTTGGTGAACTCGCGGGCGAAATAGCCGTTCTGCGTGTAAATAACGGAGCCGTTGGCGAAGGGGTTGGCGTTCATAACGGCGAGGCCTTCCTCAAAGTCGCGCACGCGCTTCACGCACAGCACGGGGCCGAAGATCTCGCGTTGACCCACGTACATATCCTGCGTCACGTGGTCCAGGATCGTGGGGCCCAGGTAGAAGCCGTTCTCGAAACCGGGGACAACGACGTTTCGCCCGTCCAGCACGCACACCGCGCCGTCGGCAATACCCTTCGTGATATCCCCGATGATCTTCTGCTTGTGCGCGGCGCTGTACACCGGTCCGAGCTTGGTCTCTTTATCGTACGCGGGTCCGACTTTGATCTTCGAGGCCAGCCGCACCAGTTCCGCCACCAGTTCGTCGGCGATCTCTTCTTCCGCCACGACCACCGGCAGCGCCATGCAGCGTTCGCCCGCGCAGCCGAAGGAGGCGTTGATGATGCCCGCCGCGGTGCGCTGGATCGGCGCGTCCTTCATGACCAGCGCGTGGTTCTTCGCTTCGCACAGCGTCTGCACGCGTTTGCCGTATTTAGAGGCCTTTTCGTAGATCGACAGACCCACTTTGGTGGAGCCCACGAAGGAAACGCCGCGGATCCGTTCATCCGCCAGCAGCACGTCGGTCACGTCGCGGCCGCAGGTGATGATGTTGACAACGCCCTCCGGCAGCCCCGCGCGGCGGTAAATATCCGCGATCCTGAGGGCGGTCATCGGCGTGGAGCTGGACGCTTTGATCACGATGGTGTTGCCGCAGGCAATGCACATCGGCGTCATCCAGCCCATCGGTATCATGGCGGGGAAGTTGAAGGGCACAATGCCCAGGAACACGCCCACGGACTCCCGGATCATCACGGTGTCGTAGCCGCTGGAGGCGTTCATCATGGAATCGCCCAGCATCAGCGACGGCATGGAAAGCGCGTGTTCGGTGGCTTCCTTGGCCTTCAGCACGTCGCCTTTAGCCTCTTCCCACGCCTTGCCGTTCTCCCGCGCCACGCTCATGGTAAGCTCGTCCATCTCTTCCACCAGCAGCCGGCGCACGTTGTGCAGCACCTGCATGCGCTTCAGCACCGGGGTGTCGCGCCAGGCGGGGTACGCGCGGTACGCGGCCGCCACCGCTTTCAGCGCTTCGTCTTCCGTGCATTTCGGCGCGCGGGCAATGATCTCGCCCGTACTGGGATTGTACACGTCGTAGTATTCCGCCGCGGCGGATTCCACGTACTGGTTGTCAATAAACAAATTTAACTTTTCCATAGTTGTCGATCAGCTCCTTAAACGGTTTGTGAGAAAAGATTCGTTCGATCAGCGCGGGGTCGGTATCGCAGAGGATGGACTGAAAGTCTTTATGCGCGGAGGCGCTGATGACCTTCAGTTTTTCGCGGCTCTGGGCCTGACTTTCGGCGCGGTGGGGCGGATAACCGGCCCCCATCGGATCGGCAAGCAGCTTTTCGAAAATGTATTTCAGGTTGATGTCCGCCGCCCAGCCGAAACCTTTGTTGAGGGCAAGGGAGATGCAGTTGCCGCCGTTGATCTGCGAAAACAGCCACGCGTCCAGCGAATCCAGGATCAGGCCGCAGAACACGTTGGGATACTGCATCGCGGAGATCAGGAAGCCCTGACCCGTGCCGCAGCCGCCGATCACCAGGTCGGCGGCGCCGGAGTTCAGCGCGATTGCCGCCATCAGGCCGGTGTGGATGTACGTAAGTTCGGGTTCATTGCCCGCTCCGGTCATGCCCACGTTGAACACTTCCGCCGGCACGTTCGCGAGCGCTTCGATGACCTTCGGATTCTTATCCTGAGAGGATACTTCATTGATTACAGCGATTCTCATGATTATTTATTTCCACCCTTTCTTTCGATACAGATCTTTGCTTTGCGTGCGATCTCCGCCGCGGTCAGCCGGAAGCGCTCCTGCAGGAACGCCTGCGTGCCTACTTCGCCGAAGGATTCGAATACGCCTACGCGCTC
>CACZOW010000005.1 GCA_902782885.1 uncultured Ruminococcus sp.
ATGATATTATCTGTTTATAAGGAACGCCGGCATGGCAATGCCGTCGCTGCTGGCCAGGTTGGCGTTGTCCGGGGCGCCGTTGGGATCCAGGCAGTACGCCACGGCTTTGGCATCGGCGGAGAACGTGACCAGGCGGATCGTTGACCCGTCGATAAACTCCGCCTCCGTTGCCAGCCGGTCCCCGTATTCGTCAACGATCGTCAGGCCCTTGATCTTGTCCCCGCCGTCCATCAGCTTGAGCCCGTCGCCCACATGCTTGAACTTGATGACGACCGTCTTGCCGTCTTCCCAGGTGATCTTGTCGGGTTCCGGCGCCAGCGCGTGCTCCTCGTCCCCCTGCCCGTACGAAACGTATGCGGCGATCTTCGCGGCGCGGCGGCCCAGCTCATATTTGTACAGCGGGTGCGCCCAGTCTGCATCGCCTTTCTGCCAGCCCTGATCCATCGCGGCGACAATATACGAATTCGGTATCTGGCGGTACGCGTCAAACTGCGCCATGCGCAGCCGCGGCAATTCCGGCCAGTACGTCAATCCGTCTCCCAGATGTGTGCTGAGCTGCACGTTTATGAACGGAAATTCGAGTTTCCAGTCGTTGCGGTACGCTTCCACGGTCCTGGCCAGATTGCGGGCGTATACGTTGTATTGGCCGCCGGCGCACTCGCTCTCGCCCTGGTAGAAGATCATGCCGGTGATGCTGTTGCGGATGAACGGGTGCAGGAGCGTGTTGTAGAAGCCGCCCTCGGGCACCGAGGCGCCCGTGTTGAAGCCCAGGCTCCTGGCCAGTTCCGCCGGCATGAGTTCGTGGAGCGTTGACCCGCCCGACGCCGCCATCACGATGCCCAGCGGTACGTCAACGGTCCGGCTCAGCTCTTTCGCAAAATAGTACCCGATCGCCGAGAAAAAGTTTGTGGTGCTCACCGTGGTATGCTCCCAGTGCCAGCTCGGATCGACAACATCGTCCTGCGGTACAGTGACGTCAACGGTCCCTTTCTCCTGCACGTCCATCACCGCCTGGCGCGTCTGGCGGTAGATCCGTATATTGTCGGTCTTTTTGATCTCTTTAGCGTACTCCGGCGTTTTGGTGAGCGGCCCGCCCAGCCCGAGCTCGGCGTTGGACTGACCGGAGATCACCCACACGTCGCCTATCAGAATGCCGGTGAGTTCCTTCGATTCGCCGTGTTTTGTGTAAAGCTTCAGCGTCTGGGGCTCGGCGTTGGCCTCATGGGAGGAAAACTGCATCGACCAGCGGCCGTCGGACCCGACCGCGGCGGACCGCTTCTCGCCCATAAATTCGCCGTATATCACGCCGGACGCGGACTCGGAGGTGCCGAACACGTTAAAATAGCTGTTGCGCTGCACCACCATGTCGGAGGAGAGCGTGCGGTTCACGCTGAATTTCACTTCTTCGCCGGCGTCGTCCGGTTCGGGCTGGGGCGTCAGCGCGGGAGGGGCAATATTGACCCGCGGATACTTGGGCCCCTTGTCCGCCTTTTTGCAGCCGGACGCGGCCAGCACCGCCGTCAATGCCAGCACTGCCGCCAGCGTTGTCAACACCGCTTTGATCAATCTGCTTTTTCCCCGCTCCATCGCTTTTCCCCGCTTTCTCCTGCCGCTGTTGCCTTACAGCTTTTTAAGGTATTCCACGCTGCGGCGCAGACCTTCCCAGGTCTCCATGTCCCGCAGGCCTTCCTGCTCTACGATGTAGATCGCGTTGTCCCCGAACAGCCCGTAAATGCCCTTGAAATCCACGATGCCCTCGCCGATGGCGGTGCCGTCGTAGGGAGAGACCGTTTTGACCTCTTTCATATGCACGGAGCGTACGCGCAACTGATATTTGCGCAGGTACTCCACGGGATCCGCGCCGCCCACGGTGGCCCAGCACACGTCCAGCTGCACGTTCACCAGCGCCGGATCGGTGTTCTCGTACAGATCGTCCAGCAGCCATTTGCCCTGTTCGTCCCGCGCGAATTCGTGGGAGTGGTTATGGTAGCTGAAATGGATGCCCGCGGCTTCGCAGCGCGCGCCGATCTTGTTGAAAAGTTCAGCGATGCGCAGGACGTTGTCCCGGCTGTTGAAGTCGCCGATGCCCGCGCAGGCAATATTGTGCGCGCCCACGGTGTTCATATATTCGAGTTCGGCGTCAAGATTGCCCAC
>CACZOW010000006.1 GCA_902782885.1 uncultured Ruminococcus sp.
CCCTGCATTTCGAGCCGTTTCAGGTACAATGTGATCACACACCCCCACAATGGCGAATTGTACCAGTTTTCGGGGCGGTTGTCAATTTTATAATGATGCGGCGGTGGATCCGAGGCTGGATCAGTGCGATCCGGTTTGGTCTGGTTCGCGGCCGGAATCTCACGCTCGAGGCGGTCGGTGGGAGGGTTTGCTCGTTTCGCAGCCGCGGTTTGGCCAATAGTGGGACAAAAACCGCTCAAAAGCGTATTTTTGTCCCACCCGGGGCGGCTTCTCCCGGGCGGAAGCGGCCTCGCCGAGCCGGAAAATGGGACAAAATCCAGGGAATTTCTCGGTTTTGTCCCATCGGCAACTCGTTCGCCGGGTTTGTTCGGGCTTTTGACGGCGCCAAAATGGGACAAAAACCGCTCAAAAGCGTATTTTTGTCCGACTTTTTCTAAAACCCGGGTGCTGAAATGCGCAAGAGGTGGGACAAAAATCCGCCTTTGCGTATATTTTGTCCCACCCGCGGCCTGCTCTTGCCTTCAGTAAGGCCGGACGCTCACTCTGCCGGCCGAGCTCACTGCGCTTTCAGCACAAAACTGTACCATTCCGAGATCGTTTCATTTTGCTTGTCATTGAAAGTAAAGTATTTTGTCTGCTCACGGAATCCCTCGGCGGAGACAGTTACGTTCAGCACCTGGCTGTACTCGAGCCCGAAATAATAGTACAGTGTTAATAATGTCACATATCCGTTCACGTCCGAAGTCAGCGTGAGATCCACGTCCGTGCCATGGATCAGCCGGACCGTCGCGAAGGGAATCGGCACTCCGGCTTCGTCGACGACCCTCATCGTGCAAGTCCCGGGGAATTCCAACCGCTCATAAAACATGATGCCGGTCTTGACATAGCTTTTTGAATTGCGTTCGAACTTGGGGACGCTGCATTTTTCCGGGCGGTAATAATACGGCCAATAATCGCCGCCGATCGTCTCCGACTCAAACGTGTACTCTCCCGGGTCGAGGAAGAACTGTGCGACCCCGTTTACGTTGGTGTAACTGTAGTCTACCGGGACGCCGTCGCGGTATGCGACAATGCAGGGCCGGAAGGTTGTCGGAGCAGTTACCAGCCCGTAATACTCCCGCGAAGCGCTGCAGCCGTATACGAATACGACAGTTGTCGTTTTGTCCGACTTGAATTCCACAGAATAGGAGTGCAGGCCATCGATCCCTGCCGGAGTCGTATGGTTCCGTATATCCTCCTGTGTGCGTTCGGATGCCGGTTTGTAAACACCTTCGACCGTTACAAAACAGTAGTTGGTCCGGGAACCGTCGGTGCTTCTGAACGTCAGGGTGGCGTATCCACTGGAGAGCGCCTTGACTTTGCCGTTTTCATATACGGCAACACCCGGCGCGTCGCTTTGACAGGTGTATGACGCGTCCGATTCAAAGGCGACGATCTCGACAGTGAGCGGGATTTCATCGCCGGGCTTCATTGTCAGCCGGGTCTCGGACAACTTTAAGCTGGTTACGCCGCGCACTTTCAGCACACATTCGGCCGTGACACCGTTGCCGGCAGCGGCAACGACGGTCACACTGCCCGGATGCCAGCCGCGCACCTGGTTCGCGTCCAACAGGGCAACACCGTAACTTTGGAGATCTTCTTTCAGCGACCAGGTTATATCGCGGTTTATTGTGTTTGCCGGTTCAAATATGATCTGCGGTGAGAACGTTTCGCCGGGATCTATAGTGTATTCGCTCTGTGCGAACGAGATCGCGTCGGGATATTCAGGGGCCGGTCTTTCGGTGGGCACGGGAGTCGCGGTCGGTACTGCCGTCGGTGCCGGTGTTGCGGTCGGCCGCTCCGTAGGTACTTCGGTGACAGGTGCTTCGGTAGGCTGCTCCGTGGGCACTTCGGTTGGTGTTGCGGTCGGCTGCTCCGTGGGCACTTCGGTCGGGGCTTCAGTCAGCTGCTCCGTAGGTTCCGTGACAGGCGCGTCGGTGACCGGGGCCGCGGTAACGGGCTCCTCCGTGGGCGCGGGGGTTTCCGTCGCGGGCAATTCCGTCACTTCCGGTGCTTCGGTGACCGGCGGAAGCTGCGTGGGTACCGCTATATTATAGTCTGTTGCCGCCGGCTGATCCGTTTTGTGTTTTTGGCTTCCGGCATTGCGGGCAATGATGACCCCCACCGCGGTGACGAGTATTGCCGCCGCCAGCACCAGCACCGGGCCGAGGACGGGAAAACGTCTGCGCCCCCCGCCGGCGCCGGAGCCCGAACCGCCGGAAACCGCGCGTTTCGCACCGGCAGCTGCCCCCGCGGCCGCCGCGTCATATTCTCCCAGCATCTCGCCGGGCAGCGCTTTCACGTATTTTGCCAAAGTTTCTTCGTTCATAATGACACACCCCTCTTCTTCAAAAACGCCGTCAGGCCTTTCTTCGTGCGATGCACCGACGACATCACGGTACCCTCCGCCACGTCCAGCTCTGCGGCCAGCTCGCTTACCGAACGGTTCCGGTAGTACCGGCCTATGAATATCAGCCGCTTTTTGCGGTCTATCCCGTTTAAATACTCCGCGATCAGGTCCACGATCTCTTTCGCGGGCTCCGCATCCGCCGTATCGTCCGCGAGCGCCGCCGCTTCGTCCAGCGTGGTCAATTCCTCCGGCGGGATCCGTTTGTCCCGGCGCTCCGTGCGGTAGCGGTCAATGGCCTTGCGGCGCACGGCGCTCTCCACGTACGCGGACAATTTCTCCGGCACCGCCGGCGGGATGCTGTTCCAGACTTTAAGGAAGGCGTCGTTTACGCACTCCTCCGCGTCGGCTTCGTTTTTTAACACGTCGAAGGCCACTTTGCGCAGGCGCGCCCCGTACTTCCGCTCAAGCTCGGTAAGCGCCGCCTCGTCGCGCCGGTCGAACAACATTATCAATTCTTTATCGCTTAAATAACTGTTCATAAGGAAAAACCGTCCTTCACTTATGTTGACGCTAAAAAACCGCCGCGCATTCCCGTGCCGCCGTAATTGTCCGCGAAAGCAAAAAAACAGCGCCTCCGAATTAAACGGAAGTGCTGTTTCTTTGAAAGTTATGCGTTGTCCGCGATCAGGTCATCATTCGATGATCTTGGTAACGGAACCGGCACCAACGGTACGGCCGCCTTCGCGGATAGCCAGCTTCAGACCTTCCTCCATAGCGATGGGGGTGATCAGCTGAACTTCCATCTCGATGTGGTCGCCGGGCATGACCATCTCAACACCTTCGGGCAGAGTGATAACGCCGGTAACGTCAGTCGTTCTGAAGTAGAACTGAGGTCTGTAGTTGGTGAAGAAGGGCTTATGACGTCCGCCTTCGTTAGCGGTCAGAACGTAGACCTGAGCCTTGAAGTGAGTGTGAGGATGAATGGAGTTGGGCTTAACGATAACCTGTCCTCTTTCAACTTCGGTTCTCTGCACACCGCGGAGCAGCAGACCAACGTTGTCGCCGGCCTCGGCGCTGTCCATGGATTTGCGGAACATTTCGATACCGGTAACGACCGTGGACTTCTTCTCTTCTTTCAGTCCGACGATCTCGGCGGGATCGTTCAGCTTCACGATGCCTCTCTCAAGACGACCGGTGGCAACGGTACCACGACCGGTGATCGTGAACACGTCTTCAACAGGAAGCAGGAAGGGCAGATCGGTAGGACGCTGAGGAGTAGGAATGTAGTTGTCAACCGCATCCATAAGCTCGTGAATGCAAGCGTACTCGGGAGCGTTCGGATCGGTAGAGGTGCTCTCAAGAGCCTTAGCAGCAGAACCGCGGATGATCGGGATTTCATCGCCGGGGAAGTCGTACTTGTTGAGCAGCTCTCTGATCTCCATCTCGGACAGGTCAAGGAGTTCCTCGTCGCCGGGCTTGATCAGGTCGCACTTGTTCATGAATACTACG
>CACZOW010000007.1 GCA_902782885.1 uncultured Ruminococcus sp.
AATGAGCGAGAAATAGCACAAAAAATTGAAAAACCCGTTTTTTGTTGAGAAAACAGAAAATCGCGGTTTGAAAATGAGCGAGAGCCGCAACCAGACGGCGCGGCTCAACTGAAAACGGTCATCTCAGCGCCTGCTCAGCACGGAAACATCCTGCTCAGCACGGAAACAGCATCTGCTCCATGAATTCATTGGCAAACATGGGGTCGTTGGATAATTCCACCACCTCGACCATTCGGGCGAGCGCCTCAGACTCAGAACGTTTTGACAACGACAGCAGCATCAGCGCCGCGCCGGCGAGAGCGGCGTTGCCCACGGCCTTTACGCGCGCGGTCAGTTCGGCCGGAATCAGCCCGATGCGCCCCGCGTTGTCAACATTCAGCGAATTGCCGAATCCGCCCGCGATGTACAGCGTTTCCACGTCGCCGGAGCGGAATCCCGCGGTCTTCAGCAGCGTGCGGATGCCCGCGTGCACGGCGCTTTTGGCCAACTGCACCGCGCGGATATCAGCCTGGTTCAGACATACCGGCGGCGTCAGCATTGCCGGCTCATCATCCATGAGGCCGGTCTCGTCGATGAGCTCTGCATCCAGCATTTCCGCCACCGCGTCGATCAATCCGCTGCCGCAGATGCCTTTCGGCGCGGCGTCGCCGATCACGTGGACGCGGAAAAAGCCGTCGTCATCGCGCTCCGGGAAGACCCGGTCGATCGCGCCTTCGCTGCCGCCCATACCCATGCTGATGCCTGCGCCCTCAAACGCGGGCCCCGCGGCGGTTGAGCACGCCAGCAGGCGGCCTTTTATATTCAGCACCATTTCGCCGTTGGTGCCGATATCCGTGAGCAGTTCAGTGTGTTCGGGCGAATACGACCCGGCCGCCATCAGCGCCGACGTGATATCCGCGCCTACGAACGCCGCGATGCAGCGGGGCAGGTATACCGGTGTCGCGGGCAGGAGCGCGGAGAACCCGAGTTCAGCGGCGCTGAATGTGCGCCCGAACAGTTCTTCGGCAATGAAAGGCGCGCGGGTGAGGGGCTTCGTATTGATGCCCGCCAGCAGGTGGAGCATGACGGTGTTGCCGGTGATCACCGCGCCGTCAATGCACTCCGCACCGATCCCGGCCTGCGCCGCCATCCGGATCAGCAATTCATTTATCGCGCCCCGGATCGCATCGGCGAGGTCCGCCGCGCTGCCGGCCAGCGCCGCTTCCATGCGGGAGATCACGTCCGCGCCCCATTGACGCTGCGGGTTCAGCATGCTGGCTTTGGCGCGCAATTGTCCCCGGGCGTCGTACAGCGCTGCGGCAACGGTAGTCGTACCAATATCCACCGCGGCGCCGAAGGCTTTAAATCCGGGCTCGAGGGTGAACGGGGGCAATTCGCCGTCGGTGATTATACGCGCGCCGTGCTCCGCTTCGGGGAGGGTCAATTCCACGTTGCCCTCCGCGTACGTCTGGCACGCCAGCCGCATGCCAGACGCGAGCTCGGCCTCGGTGAGATACTTGCGCTCCGCATCGGTCAACGCAGAAACCGCGCCGCTTACCCGGACTTTGCACTTGCCGCATTTGCCGTGGCCCCCGCAGGGCATTGCCGCCGCGCGACCGTCCGGGAAAGCGGACTGAAGCAGGCCCCCCAGGTTCTCGCCGCGGGAGACGGGAAATGACCGGCCGCCGATATGCGCCGTAAATGATTCCGTAACGTGATCGTGCTCTTTCATAGTAAAAATAAAAGCCGGAGCGCGGGCCCCGGCGGGTCGTGTCAGGGGTTAAACAGCACGCCGCTGAAGTATGTGACCGTGTTCTGACCGTTTATGTACTTCATGCCCGCGGCGGCGGCGAGGCGTGAGACGTTGACGCCGTACGCTTCGAGGGATACCAGCGCCTCGTCCGGGTGGCGGCAGGGCTCGCCGGTCCTTTTGGCGCATACGGGGCACAGACGGCAGCCGCCCGCGCACAGATAAATGCTGTCGGCGAACGTTTCTTTTTCGCATGCGGCCCGTACCGCGGCGGTGAGTTCGTTGTGCTTCTGTCCGGCATCCATCATGCCTTCAAAATCGAAGCTGTCCTCCAGCGTGCCCACGTACTGATACACCAGGATATAGCGGAACGAGCGCAGTCTTGCGATCAGCGTTTCGATATCGCCCACGTCCGGCGGGCAGGTCCAGCATCTCCCGTAATTGCCGCACACGTTTTTTGCGCACATCTCGCGGAAAGCGACGTCGGTCTCCACGCTGTCAACGGGTATCACTTTGGCGCGGTACGCTCCCAGCCCGGTCGCCAGCGCTTCCAGGCGGGCAAACAGCGCCTCGTCGCCGCGGCGGTCAACAGCGTCTGCCGCAATTCCGGAAGGTCGCTCGCTGCCCATATTGACCTCTTACGCGCTCATGGCACGGCAAAGTTCCACTGCCGCGTCCGCGGCGCTGGCCGCGTCCGGAGTGTACTTGTCCGCACCGATCTTTTCGCAGAATGCCTGATCCACCGGCGCGCCGCCGATCATGATCTTGACCTTGTCGCGGATACCGGCTTCTTCCGCCTTTTTGACCACGTCCGCCATTACGTCCATGGTGGTGGTGAGCAGGGCGGAAAGGCAGATCAGCTGGCAGTTCTCATCGATCGCGGTCTGCACGAATCTCTCGGGAGAAACGTCGGTGCCCAGGTCGATGACTTCAAGGCCTTTGCCTTCCATCATCATTTTGACCAGGTTCTTGCCGATGTCATGCAGGTCGCCCTGCACGGTGCCGATGCACGCTTTGCCCGTGGCTTTTACGCCGGACGCTTCGAGCGCGGGTTTGAGGACCTGCGTGCCCATATTCATAGCGCGGGCGGCGACCAGCACTTCCGGCACGTAAACCTCGTTGTTTTTGAATTTCTCACCGATGATGTTCATGCCGCTGAGCATGCCTTCACGCAGTATCGTCTCGGGATCGATCCCGGCGTCGAGCGCCTGCTGTACCAGTTCTTTAACGACTTTGGCTTTGCCGCGCTGCAGGTTGTTGGAGATCTCCTGTAAAATTTCGTTGTCCATGGCGTTTCCTCCGCTCATATTCTGATTTTCTTTATTTCTTCAGCGTAATACTGTACGAGTTCGAATTTTGTCCCAGGCATAAGTCTGTGGTCGGGGCAGGGAATGAAGCCGCCCAGCGAGACCAGGCGCTTGAGCCGCTCGATCTCGGCGTCCACGGCCGCTTTGTCCTTGCGCAGCGCGGTCTTGTCCATGGAACCGATGCCCAGCAGTCCGTTTCCGAACTCCCGACGCGCCGGCTCGAACTGATCGCCCCAGACGCCGACTTCGAGGGGGAACATGGTGTTGACGCCGTTATTGTACCACGTGGGGATGAGTTTTCCGATCACGCCGTCGCAGTCCAGCGAAATGATATCGATCCCGTATTCGTGGCACAGATCGTTGCGCTTCTTGTAGTGTTTGGCGCACAGCTCTTCAAATTTATCGGGGGAGAGCAGCGGACCGTTCTTGAAGCAGATGTCTTCCCAGTAATGGGCGTAGTCAAACTTCGCGCCGGTCTCCAGTATTTTTTTCGTGCACTGGTACTGCATCTCGGCATATGTGTCAACGATGTCCGCGAAAAGGTCTTCGTCCTCGTCGTACATCAGGTAGCTCATGCCCTTTACCGTGGTCAGGTTCCGTATCTCGCCCATCACCGAGCCCATGTGCAGTCCCACCGGCACGTCCCACGGGCGTATGTCGTTGAACCGGCTGTAGAACGCGGTGTCAACGCGCTCCGGAGCGTACTGCATGCGCGGCCGGTAGAATTTTTCAAACGTTTCGCGGTCTTTGAGCAGGTAATCGTCTTCGGAAGGGATCGAGGCAATGCCCGGTTTCACGCGCTCGATAACGCCGAGGCTGTTCTGGATGCGCTGCGTGCCGTCCGGCAGCGTTTCGAGCAGTTTGGTCTCGAAGCCGGGGTACAGCGACGATGCGTACCCGGTCACATGGAACCAGTTAAAATCCCAGCCGATCAGTTTGTCCAGCTCGCGCTCTTTGTCGCTGCCGTCGTAGTTGCCCACGGCCAGTTCCGCGGGGATCTTGCCCTGCGCCGCCCACTCGGCGAGCAGCTCCTGCCAGTAGCCGAAATGCACCGCAGGCAGTCTGTCAACGGCCTTATAATGCAGAATATTCAGTCCTCTTTCACGGTTGGTCAATACTCCATCCCCTTCGCGCTTTGTGCATGCAGAAATTGTAGCATATTGTGCCAGAATAAGCAAACGGTTTACACAAAATTAATAAATTAAAAACATTGCCCGCCCGGTGCCGCTGCTGAGGCGCCGCGACGGGACAATGTCTGTCAATGACTGTCGATTATGCTTTTTCAGGTGCGTGCTGCGTCCGGCACGGGGACGCGTCGTCAACGCTTCTGCTGCAGCGTATAGTGCTCGTCGTACGCTTTTTCGGCGTCCGTATATTTGTGCAGGGTATCAATGACCTCGCCGCCGTTCCACTTGCGGTCCTCCACGTCCTCCGTGGTGCCCATGACCGTGACGTTCAGCTGTCTGCGGCGCGCGCGCACGTGGTCCCAGTCAACAAAATAAATATGCGCAAATTCGCCGCCGTCCAGCACGCCGTCCTTGATGGTCATGACTTCGCTGCGTCCGAAAAACACGGAGCGCAGATGGCCGTCGGTGTTCATGCTGGTGAAGTCGCCGGGCTCGTTGACGTATCTGCCGAACTGCAGGTGGATCGGCCCGGGATGGCGGTACTGATGCTCCTCAGCGAAATCCGGGATCATCTTACGCATGATATCCAGCAGGTCGTGCTGCAGGTATTCGAGGTCAAAACTGTCAATATCGTGCGAGCACTCCTGGATCATCACAGAGCAGGTGGTGTGGTGGGAGGCAATAGCCACCGTCCCGTTCTTCACGCCGGATGCTTTTACGATCTCCAGCACTTCTTTCGACACGTCGTGGAATGTGGGCACCCAGCCCCGCGACTGCAGTTCCAATTCTTTCTGATAGACTTTAAATTCCATTTGATTCCCTCCGGTCATGTACCAAGATTTAAAGGATACGGCAATTATACCTCATTCGCCGCGAAAAATAAACCTCAAATACGCCGCTCAAATACGCGGCAAATACGTGAGGCTTTTCTTGCAAAACGTTCTTATCAGATACTTTGCAAGAAAAGTGCTCTTTACTAAGGTTAATAATGAGCGAGAAAATAAAGCGGATCTTCGCATAAAGGGTATCGCGCCTATAACTATAATATGTTTGGCCGTTCCGGGAGACAGCGTTTCCTTTCCTGTTTTGCCATCGGGAAAATCACTGCGGATATACATATGTTGCACCGTCAAAACCGGAGTTAACGCATACACTTTTTTATTTTTTAAAAAATTGTATTCGTTAACTTGACTTTTCGGATAACAGAGCGGTATAATGATGCTGACCTAAAACAGGAGGCTCCCATGAAACTTTATTCCAGAGAAAACTATCTTAAAAAGATCCGCGGATTTTACAACGCGGACGATATAATCAAAGTCATTACCGGTGTCCGTCGCTGCGGTAAATCCAGTCTTATGGCGACGATTGCAGACGAGATCAGACAGTCCGGCGTTCCGGAAGAGAACCTCATATACATTGACCTTGATCTCCGCCCGAACAAAGGCATAAAAACAGCCGATCAACTTGAAGCCCTGATACTAAAAAAAAGGAACACACAGGGGCGAAAATACCTGTTTGTTGATGAAATTCAGAACGTGACCGGTTTTGAAGCAGTCATCAACGGATTCAGGACGGAGGGTGATTGGTCAATATTCGTTACCGGTTCCAATTCGTACCTTCTCAGTGGAGAATTGGTTACAAAGCTTACCGGCCGTTATATAGAGTTCGAGATGTTTCCGCTTTCCTTTGAAGAGTACGAGGAAATGAAACAATTCTACGGCAAGGAGATCAACACTAATCCGCTGCTCGAATTGAATGCCTATATTACCGAGGGCGGTTTCCCCCGGGCAATGTTCTTCGATACCCTCGCCGATAAGCGCAGATACGTTATGGGCGTCATTGACGAAATATTCGAAAAGGACATCCGCAAACGCGTAAAGATCCGCAGCAGAGAGACTTTTGAAACCGTTATGCGCTTTGTCGTCAACAATTTCGGTGCGACTGCCAGCCTGCGTAATCTCTG
>CACZOW010000008.1 GCA_902782885.1 uncultured Ruminococcus sp.
GAAGCGGGTGCCGGGCTGGATGCCGTTGTCCGGGTCGCCAAGCTCGGGATCGTATTCATAGCCGCAGGGGCAGACGTATTTATCCATGTTGTCCTCCTTAAAAAAGCAGGTGCGCAGGCCGCTGGCCGTTGACTCCGGCGGCGCGCACCGTTGATGATCCAGAAATGAGGTGCGCAGGCCGATCGACGTCCAGTTCGGTTCGTTTAGGTCCGGGCGCTGCGCACCGTTGGTTCAATTGGCAGTATGAGCCGCTGTCAAAATCAGTTCGCGAAATGCGTGTGCTTGACCTGCCACTTCTTCAGCTTGATCTGGACCCAGAAGCTGTAAATGCCGCAGGTGATGATGGAAAGCAGCATCCACTTGATCCATTGACCGAACAGGCTGCCGCCGGTGCCTTCGAACTTGAGACGGCGGCCGTTGATCACGGTGTGCTCGGTCTCCCAGCGGTAGAGGCGGCAGAAGCCCCAGGGCGCGTAGATGCCGAGGGTGATCATGCAGAGCAGGACGGTAACGATCGAGATACCGATCTGCTGGCCCAGCGTGCCGTCAAAAAAGGACTCGGCGGACACAGCGTTGTTGACAACGACCGGCGCCGGATTGGTGTTGTAGGTGTTGTAGGTGTTGTACGTCTGAGCCGCCGGCGCGGGCGCGGGAGCGGGCTCGGGCTGCTTGACGGTCGGGGCGGGTTCAGCGAACCGGGCGCCGCAGTTCATGCAGAAGACGGAGTTGTCGGCACCGGACGCGCCGCATTTGGGACAGGTTTTCATGTTATTGACCTCCTTCTTGAATGAGGGCGTGTCGCCCCGGTTTGACGGCTCAGCCGAAATATCTCTTCAGCAGGCCTTCGAACGCCTTGCCGTGACGAGCCTCGTCCTTCGCCATCTCGTGAACGGTGTCGTGAACGGCGTCGTAGCCCAGCTGCTTTGCGAGTTTGGCCAGCGCCAGCTTGCCTTCGGTAGCGCCGCACTCGGCGTCAACGCGCATTTCCAGATTCTTTTTGGTGCTGGGGGTGACGACTTCGCCCAGCAGTTCGGCAAATTTCGCCGCGTGCTCGGCCTCTTCGAATGCCGCTTTTTCCCAGTACAGCCCGATCTCGGGGTACCCTTCGCGGAAGGCAACGCGCGACATTGCCAGATACATGCCGACTTCGCTGCACTCGCCGTTGAAGTTGTTTCTCAGGTCGGCAACCACTCTCTCGTCGAGCCCTTTGGCAACGCCGACTTCGTGCTCGCACGCCCATACGCGCTCGTCGCTGACGACCTCGTTGAATTTCGATGCCGGGGCCTTGCACTGCGGGCAACGCTCGGGCGCCTCATCGCCCTCATACACGTATCCGCAAACGGAACAAACAAACTTTTTCATGATACTACCTCCGTATTCTGAAATATCCTGTCGCCGCGTCGTTACGCGCGCGACGCATAGATCGGTTTATTGACGATATTATACTATATAACAGTGGAGAGTTCCAGCACAATTTATTGACCGCCGCGGCCGTCACGGTTTGCGGACACGGGCAATCGACCCCGCCTCCACCGGGAACGGCGCCCGGATCAGCACGGTCATGCAGGCGTGGGCGGCGCGGTCAATTGATTGGCCTTCGCTGTCCGTCATTGCCGCGAGCGGCAGGCGCAGAACGGGGCCGGAAGGCTGCACGAATTCCAGAGTCTCGCCGACGCCGAAGTTGCCTCTTTGCGAAACAGTGAGGCGGTAGCCGTCAACCTCCGCACTGCACGCTTCCACCAGCCCCGCGTATACTGAATTCCGGATGTACGACGAGGTGCCGTACACCTGCTCGCCGCGGCCGCCGTGCAGGAAGCCGTCGGAGTAGTCGCGATGGCTGACGCTGGAGACTTCGTCGATTAGGCGCGCGAGGGTGGCGGGGTCAAGTTCGCCGCTGCCGCCGGAGGAGAGGCTGTCCCACACGCGGTCAATTGCCTCCCGGTATGCCCGCACGGTCACGCCCACGTAAAAATCGCTCTTCATGCGGCCCTCGATCTTGAGCGCCGACGCGCCCGCGCCGATCACTTCGTGGAGGTACGGCAGCAGGCAAAGATCTTTGGAATTGAACAAAAATGTTCCTTCGCCGGTCTCTTCCACGCCGAATATCTGGCCGGGACGCTTTTCTTCGGTCATTGACGCGGCCAGCAGGTACGGCGCCGTTTTTGACGCAGGGTCTGGTTTTGACGCGGGGTCTGTCCCCGGTGTTAAAGTGTATTGCCAGCGGCAGGGCTGCGCGCACTCGCCCCGGTTGGAACTGCGGCCGGTCAGGTAGTCGCTGAGCATGCAGCGGCCGGAGTAGGCCATGCACATTGCCCCGTGTACGAACACTTCGAGGCCGGGGGCGCTGCTGCCGTACGCGGCGGAAAGCGCGTCGCCGATCTCGCGGATCTCGGACAGCTCCAGCTCGCGCGCCAGATTGATGCGCACCGCGCCTTGATCCGCCCAGAACCGGCAGGTGTCCGCGTTGAGGTTGTTGGCCTGCGTGCTTACGTGGAGCGGCAGATCGGGCACTTCGCGGCGGAGGGCCAGGAACGCGCCCAGGTCGGCAACGATCGCGCCGTCGACGCCCAGTTCCTGCAGCTCCGCGGCGTAACGGCACAGCGGCGCGATCTCGCGGGAGCGGGGCAATATGTTTAGCGTCACGTACACTTTTTTGCCGCCTGCATGGGCAAAAGACAGCAATTTCTGCATTTCCGCGTCGGTGAGATTGCCCGCCGCGGCCCGCAGTCCGAAGGCCGTGCCGCCTACGTACACCGCGTCCGCGCCAAAGCGCAGCGCCGTGAGCGCTTTCTGGAGATTGCCGCCGGGGGCAAGCAGTTCGGGCTTATTTGCGGGGATCATTTTGAGCATCCTTTCTTACCGCGAGCAGCACGCCGTCGCCGACGGGCAGCAGTGAAGCTTCAAACTCGCCGGATCCCGCGACGCGGGAGAGGAAAGCGCGGAGGTTGGCCACGATGGTGCGGTGTTTGTGGGGGGCGTCGGCGGGTTCGTCCAGGATCTTGCCGTAGAAAAGGCAGTTATCCGCGACAAGCAGCCCGCCCGCCGGCAGCAGGCGGAGCACGTCGTCCAGAAGGCGTACGTATTGACCCTTGGCGCTGTCCAGGAAGATCATATCGTACGGACCGCGCAGCGCCGCGAACACTTCCGACGCGTCGCCCAGGATCACGCGGATGCAGTCTGCGCGACCGGCGCGGTCAATATTCCGCATTGCCAGCGCCGCCGTGTCCGCGTCCAGTTCCACCGTTTCTATGTGCGCTTCCGGGGCCGCTTCGGACAACAGCAGCGCCGAATAGCCTATTGCCGTTCCCGCCTCCAGAACGCGCGCGGGCCGTTTCAGCACGGTGAGCGTGCGCAGCAGCGCGGCGGCGTCGGGGCGCAGTATCGGAACGTTGTTGACCGCCGCGAACTCCATCAGCTCGCGGAGCAGGGGGGATTCTTCGGGGCGCAGCTCCGCGATGAAGCTATCGGCAGAGCCGTTTTGGAACGCGTTGGCGCCGGGCTCGCACATCAGTCTTCCTCTTCCCAGTGTTCTTCCGGCGGAGTGTAATTGTCCAGATCTTTGATCGCCTGCACGTGCTCTTCGTAGGTGCGGGAGTAGACGTTGCCGCCGCTGCCGTCGCGTTTGGCAACAAAGTAGAAGTAATCGTGATTTGACGGGAACAGCGCGCCGATCAGCGACATCTCGCCGGGGGAGCAGATCGGACCGGGCGTGAAGCCGGGGTAAACGTATGTGTTGTACGGGTCGTCAACGTCCAGCACCTCATTGAGCGGAACGTCAAGTTCTTTGCCCGTGGCCCGTTTGTACGCGTATTTTACCGTGGCGTCGGACTGGAACAGCTGAAGGTCTTCCGTGCCCCGCGTGTAGCGGTTGTAAAACACGCCCGCGATCGGCGCCCGGTCGGAATCCAGCCGCGCCTCTTTTTCCACGATGGATGCCAGAATGACCACCTGATCGATGGTCAGGCCGGTCTCTGCCAGCTGGTCGTAATACGCGGGCTTGAAGATCTCATTGAAACGGTTGAGCATTTTGTACACGACGTCTTCCGGTTTTGCCAGTACGTCGAATTCGTACGTATCCGGGAACAGGTAGCCGTCCAGACGGTGATCGCGGCCGGTGGCCAGGTCGGCGTTCTTCAGAAATTCGTACGAAGACACGTCCGCGTTGTCAACGGCCTTCAGGAACTCTTCCGCGGTGCACACGTTGTTGTTCTCCAGGCGCACGGCCATCTGCTCCGTGGTGAAGCCTTCGGGGAACGTGACGCGCACGGTCTCGGGCGTGCCGGACAATATGTACATTATTTCCTCATACGCCATGCCCGCGGACAATGTATACGTGCCGGCGTTATACGTGCCGTCATACCCGTAGAATTTGGACAGGAAACGGTATATCCGCGTGTCCTCGATCAGCCCGGCGTCGTACAGCCGCTGGCTCAGCGATTTGGTGGATTCGCCTTTTTCCACGCGGAACTTCTGCTCGGTCTTCACGTCGATTATGATGGAATCATCGTCAACTTTATTGTCGAAATGATCGATCACGAACGTGTACGTCGCGTATCCGGCGGCAATGGTGATCCCGATCATCAGCACGATCAGCAATATCACCAGCGCCACTCTCCGGCGGCGTTTTTTCATCTTTTTGTGGAATTTATATTCTTCCTGGGTGACTTTGCGCTGCTTGATGGCGCTCTGCTTCTTGCGCGTGAACAGGGGCCGGCGCTCTTTTTTGACCGGAGCCTTGACGCGGTTGCGCCCGGGTGCGGCGGCGTAATTATTGCCTCCGGCAGTGCTCGCGCTCCCGCGTCCCGGCCGGGTATCCGCGGTCATTTTGCGGCCCGGATATGTTTCGCCGAACGCATCCACGCGGTCGATCTCGGTATCGTCTTCGATCCGGCGCCGCGCTTCTTCCTCGGCGCGCAGCTTCGCCTCTTCGGCGCTGCGGTCAACGATCCTTGTCCGGTCCACGAACGGATTGCTCTGCCGGCCCATGCCCGGACGGCGTACCGCGCGGCGGCGGTCGTTGTTCTTATTCAAATCGTCTGCCATGCGGTCTCACCACCTTTAAACACGGGGACAGACCCGTTTTCAATAAATAAAGATCAGATGCTGTCGCGGCGCGCGCGGTCTTTCGCCCGGAGCTCTGTGTCCAGGATCTTTTTGCGCAGCCGGATACTCTTGGGAGTGACCTCCACCAGTTCGTCGTCGGAAATGAAATCCAGCGCCTGTTCCAGGCTCAGGATGACGGGCGGCGTGAGCTTGAGCGCTTCGTCGGAGCCGGAGGCGCGGATGTTGGTCAGGTGCTTCTTCTTGCAGACGTTGATCACCAGATCGTCGCCGCGGGCGCTCTCGCCCACGATCATGCCTTCGTACACCTTTTCGCCGGGGCCGATGAACAGCACGCCGCGTTCCTGCGCGTTAAACAGGCCGTATGGGACGGCTTCGCCCTGCTCCCAGGCTACCATTGACCCGTGAGTGCGGGAGCTGATATCGCCTTTGTACGGCTCGTAGCCGTCAAAAATGCTGTTCATTATGCCGTTGCCCCGGGTGTCCGTTAGGAACTCGCCGCGGTAGCCGATCAGGCCGCGGGCGGGGATGCGGAATTCGAGGCGGGTGAAGTTGTCCGAGGCGGGACGCATGTTGACCATTTCGCCCTTGCGGGTGCCCAGCTTCTCAATGACGGTGCCCACGAACTCTTCGGGGACGTCAACGGTGAGATACTCGATAGGCTCGCACAGCTGCCCGTTGATCTCTTTGTAGATGACTTTCGGGCGCGATACCTGGAATTCGTAGCCCTGGCGGCGCATGGTCTCGATCAATACGGAGAGGTGCAGTTCGCCGCGGCCCGAAACTTTCAGCGTGTCGGGGGATTCGGTGTCTTCCACGCGCATGCTGACGTTGGTCTCCACCTCTTTGTAGAGGCGGTCGCGGATGTGGCGGGAAGTGACGAAGGTGCCTTCGCGGCCGGCGAAGGGGCTGTTGTTCACCAGGAAGTTCATGGACAGGGTGGGTTCGTCGATGTTGACGAAATGTATGGGGTCAACATTGTCCGGATCGCACACTGTGTCACCGATGTTGAACTCCGTGAGCCCCGCCAGCAGGATGATATCGCCCGCCATGGCGCTGTCCGTTTCCACCTTCTTGAGGCCGTCGAATTTGTAAATGTACGTGATCTTCGCGGTCTTGCGGAAGCCGGCTTCGTTGCACACCAGCACGGTCTGGCCGGACTGGATGCGGCCCTGCTCGATGCGGGCAACCGCCGTTCTGCCTACGTACTCGTCCACGCCGATGTTGGATATCAGCATGCGCAGCGGGGCGTCAACGTCGGCGTCCGGCGCCGGAATATAATTTATTATAGCGTCAAACAGCGGCTTGAGGTCTTTTTTGTCGCCGCCGTCGGGCTCGGTGGAAGCGTAGCCGTCGCGGGAGGAGGCGTAGATGACGGGGAAGTCCAGCAGACTGTCGTCGGCGCCCAGATCCATGAACAGTTCCAGCACTTCGTCCAGCACTTCCAGCGGGCGCGCGCCGTCGCGGTCGATCTTATTGATCACCACGATGGGTTTGAGCTTCATTGCCAGCGCTTTGGACAGCACGAAGCGGGTCTGCGGCATTGCCCCTTCGAAGGCGTCGACCAGCAACAGCACGCCGTCGACCATTCCCAGCACGCGCTCGACTTCACCGCCGAAATCCGCGTGTCCGGGGGTGTCAACGACGTTGATGGTATATTTTCCGTACTTCAGCGAGGTGTTTTTGGACAATATCGTAATGCCGCGCTCCCGCTCCAGGTCGTTGGAGTCCATGACGCGCTCCTGCACGGTCTCGTTGGAACGGAACGTGCCGCTCTGGCGCAAAAGGCCGTCCACCAGCGTGGTCTTGCCGTGGTCAACGTGCGCTATTATCGCGATATTTCTCAAGTCTTCTCTTTTTTTGTCGCTCATACAGTATGGCTTCCTTGGTCTTGTGTAGATTGTACGGGGTGCGATGCGTGCGGCGGCGGTGCTTGCGGGCCGCTGTGCGCGGCGCCGGGCAACGCCCGAGTCCGCAGGCACGGTCTGCTGTGCGCGGCATACCCCGACATCTTATTATATTACACTATTTCTGCGCGGTTGTCAAAGTAGATCAGCTCCGCGACGGCGCCGGCGATGATGGCAATAAGCGAAAACCATTGACCGTGGCGCCGTAAGTGACTTTTGGCGGAAAATGAGGTACAA
>CACZOW010000009.1 GCA_902782885.1 uncultured Ruminococcus sp.
CCGCGGGAACTGCCGCCGAACAGCCGCAATCCGGCGTCCTGGGAGAGGCACAGCGTGCCGTCTTCTTCAAAATACTGCACGAACACCGGGCGTTCCCAGGCGGAGCCTTTGCCCCAGGAGTTCGTGAAAATACCCGCGCCGCCGTCCAGATTGTTGGAGTTTGTGGCCAGCGCGATAACCGGCAGTTTGAAGCGGGACGGATCTTTCACCTGGATGTATGTGGCGGTGGCAACTTTGCCCACCAGCTGGCGGTCGGAATTGAAGCAGGCCGCGCGGACAACGGTCACGGTCACGTTCTGCCGCGGATCGTCAAAATCGGTGGTGACGGAGTACTCGTTGGGCAGCGTTATGGTCTTGCCGTTGTACTTGTCGCTGCCGCCCGCCGGCTCCGCGCCGTTGAAAGTGATGCGGATGTCGTACTTGTCGCCGCTGAAATACGAGGGAAGGGAGATGTTCAGCTTCATGCTGCCCGTGTAGAACCCGCCCAGATCTGAGAAGACCGGCTTCATCTCGCTGATGAACGCGGAGTTTTTGGAGTCCGAGGAGTAGTTGCCGGTGCCGCCGGAGAATTTCCGGCAGCCGCCCGCGACGCCCAGCGCCAGCACGGTCAACAGCAGGATCGCCGTCAGTATGAACAGCCTCCGGAAGCGGAAGTTGCGGTATTTATCGGAGGAAGCGGTGCTGCGGCCGGAATCTGCATTGTTCATGATATCACTCTTTTCCCATCGTTTTTATTAAAAGCAGGCGCGCGCGGAATCTGCCCAGGCGGGCGCGCAGCGCGGAGGTGAGTTTTTGCCATTCGGTACGGGCGGAAGCATCGGCCCCGGCGTCAGCGCGGAGGCTGCGGGGGGAGGTGCCGTCAACGTTGTCCCCGTACTCCGCCAGTTTGTACAACTCGGACAACGCGGCAAACGGATCCATCATCGTTTCGGTCAACACGGGCAGCTTATCTCTGCGGTTCAGCTTCGTCAGGTACGGTTTCAGCGCCTCCAGATACTCGTCCGGTGTTTCGGTGCCGCGCCGTACCCGGGTAAGCTCGCCCAGCAGTTTGGCGCTGCGGCGGTATATTGCCACCGACTGCGCGCCCGGTTCTTTGGCGCCGGTGCCCGGGATCCGGTCTGAAGCGCGCAGTATTGCGCGCAGTATCGCATAAATGAGTATACCCGACAACACCAGAATAATCAATATCAGAAGGATGACGGGCAGCATCTTGTTGACGGGGCGCACGTGACTTTGCGCGTCCGGAGTGGGCGACGCGCCGGGTCCGGGAGTGGGCGAAACGCGCGGCGGGCGCGTCGGAGACGGGGATTCGCCCGGCCTTAAAGTGGGCTCCGGCGTTGCGGTGGGTTCCGGGGTTACGGACGGTTCCGGCGTGACCAGCGGCGTGACAGGGGCGGAGGGAGAAGCGGAAGGCTCGGTCGTGGGCCTCAGAGCGCTGCCGCCGTAGCCGACGGTGGCTTCTATTGTGACAAAACCCAGGCCTTCCATGTATATCTCGCACCAGGCGTGCTGATTGGCGCCGGTAAGCACCCTCCGGCCGTTCGAAGAAATGTCAACGCCCGGAATATTGCGGTCCGCGGGGTCGTTGTCCGTGAGCAGGAAGCCTTCCACATAGCGGGCGGGGATGCCGGCCGCGCGGGCAAGTACCGTCATTGCCGACGCAAAATACGTGCAGTAGCCTTCCTGGGAGTCAAACAGGAAGTAGTCGACAAAATCGCGCCCGGCGGGCAGATTGCCCGGAGTGAGGGTGTATCTGTATTGCCCGGAGCAGAGATAATTGCGGATCGCCTGCGCCTTGTGCCAGTCATCATGATAGTCCCGCGTGAGAACGTCCGCCAGCGCATACACGCGCTGCGGCAGGGAGGCGGGGAGCTCCCGGTAAAGGTCTTGGAGCGTGCCGAAGTAATTCGAGAATTCTTCTATACGTTCGCGGCTGATCGTAGGAATTGCGCCGGTGGAGCTTACAACGCTGAACAGATTCGCATAATAACCGGGAACACAGCGCTCATAGAGGTGATACCTTTCGATCAGATCCGCGGTAACGCGGTAATATGTGGCTTTATATGAATTCCAATCCGGAGCGCGGCGGTTGGAGGCCAGCGCGGCCTGCAATCCGCGGGAAAGCCTAAGCCGGTTCTGATTGTAAGAATAGTCTATATTGCCTTTGCCGTTAAGGAAGAGGTACACCGTCCCTTCCGGAATGTAAACGCCGGAGCGGGGATCGTAGCCGTTAACATATTCTACGACTATGTGGTTCTGGACCATTTCCGTATAGATATTAGCGTATACGGAGGAAACTGTCGGGTCCCACAGCCGGGGCATTGCCTGATGGGCAAAATAGGCCGTTCTGAACGTAAGTTCCGGAGGGACAGGGGAGTTGACCGTGATCGCGGTGATCTCGGAATTGGTTTCCGGAAAATCGTCGATTATCCAGCGGTCGCCGCGGTAATCGGTATACGTGAAGCCCCGCAGGTATTCCTTCGGCATTTCGGACAATACCTCCAGCATCGGCTCGTCCGAGTCCTCCCTCGGGCCGCCGAGTTTGCTGTTGAACCAGCCGGTCGCGCTTTTGCCGCTGCTGCGCGATTCGATCTCGATGCCCAGCACGTTGACGAAAAAGTCGTTCAGCTTCGGATGGCTCAGCACAAAGTTTTCGAATCCGTTGCTGATGGAGTCGCTGAATTTGCTGCCCAGCAGCGGCCCTTCGATGGGCTTCGGCCGTACGAACGCGGTGATCAGCGTAGCGGCCGCCACCAGGCACGCGCCGCGCAGCAGCGGGTTCGGGGCGCCTTTCAGCGGTTTTGAGCGGGCTTTGGCCAGCAGCCCGAGGAATACGTCGAATTTGCGCCGCAGGATCAGCGCGACGGCAAACGCGGAATACATTACCAGCTGCCACATCGGATACCGTGCGCCGAACAG
>CACZOW010000010.1 GCA_902782885.1 uncultured Ruminococcus sp.
ACAATGAAATCGATCCGGGTGTCTTGACGCAACCGGTCAACGGCATATTCCTGACGCCGAGGGTCGTGACTACAGCATGAATATGTGCCATTTTATTCACGCTGTTGTCCCAAGGCATGCGGAGACGGTCACGTTGATCACTCGGGCCGGCTCAACGAACAGAGCAGATGGAGAAAGCGGAATACATATCAGAAACATAAACAGGAGAGATATATGAAAGAAGACAGCAAACGCAAGATCGGCGTTGCCCGCCGCACTGACTGGAAAACCGAGCCAATGCCCGAACAGTGCGAGACGTTCGTGCTGCACAGGCGATTCCGTGACGAAGAGATGCTTGCGCTCCGCCGCGGCAACATTCCGCAGTCTATGGAAGATAAATGGTTCTGGTATATGGAAGGCTCGACGCTCTGGGCGCACCGGAGCTGGACCGGGAACTGCATCTACCGGATCGATTTCAAAGAAGACAATGACCATATCGTGACCGTTAACCGCGATCCGGAGCAGTACCGGTGCACCAGCATCGCCGAAGATATTGAAGCTCTGAATAATCTTTTGAAATGGTGGACCGAGGTCCCGTACGATCACTATACCGAGTGGCTTTCGGAAACATACGATATGCTGAAGAGTGCGGACGGGCAGTCAAAATTGCCCGCGGTCATCGAGACTGAACGGCTGATACTCCGGCCGTGGGAAGAGGCGGACGCGGAGGAATGCTATAAATATGCAAAAGACCCGCGCGTGGGGCCGATGGCAGGCTGGCCGGTGCACACCGGCGTCGAGAACAGCCGCCGGATCATACGGGACATGCTCATTGCGCCGGAGATATACGCCATCGTACTGAAAGAAACGGGGCTGCCCGTCGGAAGCATCGGTCTGCACCACAACGAGCTGGCGGAAAAAGAGGACGAAGCCGAGCTGGGCTACTGGCTGGGTGTGCCCTACTGGGGGCGCGGCATCGTACCGGAGGCGGCACGGGCAATATTGCGCCACGCTTTCGAAGATCTGGGGCTTGACCGCGTCTGGTGCTGCTATTTCGACGGCAACGAGCGGTCGAAACGCGTTCAGAAAAAGCTCGGTTTCCGGTATCAGCGGACAATAGAGCACGCTCCGGTTCCCCAGCTGGGCGAAACGCGTAAAAACCACATTAATCTCATGACGAAAGCGGAGTGGAAGAACATAAACCGCGGCTCCGAAAACCAAGGCCGTCAATAAAAGGAGAAACGGATATGCAGACTTCGGAAAGTTTCGTATTGAGCGCGTTATTGTCCTTTTCGGGCGGACTTCAGGACGCGTACACATATAACGTGCGCGACCATGTATTTGCCAACGCGCAGACCGGCAACGTCGTACTGATGAGCCAGAATTTTATGACAGGCAACTGGGAGACCGCGGTACACTACATGCTCCCCCTGATCGCGTTTGCGCTGGGAGTGCTGATAACCGAGCAGGTCGAGAGCCGTTTTAAACACGGCAGGATCCATTGGCGCCAGCTTGTGGTTCTTATTGAAATGTTGCTGCTGGGCATTGTCGGCTTCCTGCCCGTGTCGCTGAACGTCGCGGCCAACATGATGGTATCCTTCTCCTGCGCGATGCAGGTGCAGGCTTTCAGAACGGTCCAGGGTTATGAGTACGCCAGCACGATGTGCATCGGCAATCTCCGCAGCGGCACGGAAAGTTTGTCCCGGTATTTCAGGGAAAAAGACCGCGGCGCGCTGAAAAAAGCGCTGAACTTCTTCGGCATAATCGTCGTGTTTGCCATCGGCGCGGGTGTCGGCGGAATACTGTCAAAGGTACTGCATACCGGAACGATCTGGATCTCCCTGGCGCTGCTGGCGTGCGTCGCCGTAATGATGATCAAAAAAGAAAGCTGAGCTCCGCTTTACGGAGACCCGGCTGCTACAGAGGTGCCCGATGAAGCGGCTTAAAAAGTATCTGATACCGATCATAATGCTGGTCGTGTTCGAGGCCATAGCGATAACGCTCTGGCTTACCAAAAACAACATTTTCTACCTGCTCAATTTCAGCTATATCGGTATTTCGCTGGCGCTGGGCACATTCCTGCTGATCAAAAAATACAGGCACGCGCGGCGCATAGTACAGCTGCTGGTGGGTCTGTACATGCTCATCTATCTCGGGCTGATATGCGGCGAAAACATGCAGATAGAGGGCTTCTGGTATTATCTGTTCACCGGCGTGTTCGAGGCGGCAACGATCCACTACGCGGTAGCGAAGATCTTCGGCCCGCTGCTGTTCGGCCGGGGCTGGTGCGGATACGCCTGCTGGACGGCGATGGTGCTGGATTTCCTGCCCTACAAAACGCCCGCGCAGCCGCGGAAAAAGCTCGGCTGGATCAGGTACGTCATGTTCGCCGTGTCGCTGGTATTCGTGTCCGCGCTGTTTCTGGCCCACGTCGGCAATATCGAGCGTATCATGTTCTGGGCGTTCATCGCGGGCAATGTGCTCTACTACGGCGCGGGCATCGTTCTGGCGTTCGTTTTCAGGGACAACCGGGCATTCTGCAAATATGTCTGCCCCGTAACGGTGTTTTTAAAGCCGATGAGCTATTTTGCGCTGTTCCGGGTCAAATGCGATAAAGAAAAATGCGTCGATTGCGGCAAATGCAAACGGGTGTGTCCGATGGACGTTGACGTCACGGACAATTCGCGCAAACGCAAAAACGGCACGGAATGCATTCTGTGCATGGAGTGCGTGAAGAATTGTCCCAAAAACGCGCTTTAACGAGGGCAAGACCCGACACGGAAAGGAGCGATACACATGGGCCTGATCACAAAGATCTATCAAAAAAACTTTCTGCAGCGGTACGATAAGGATGAAGCCATTCCTTATTACTCACCCGCCGATTTTCCGGGGCTTGAATGCATTGAAGGCTCGTTTGTGAATTCGGAAGGCGTGACGATCCGGTATTTTACGTACTGTTACGCGGAGCCCTCGACCGGCAAACTCATACTGTTCTGCCCCGGCATGGGACCGGGCCACACCGCGTACCTGGCGGAGATCGAGACGCTCTGCCGGGCGGGATACCGGGTGTTGACGCTGGATTACACCGGCTGCGGCGCTTCGGGCGGCGAACGGATGACCTCCGTCAACGCTCCGACCCGGGACGTTCTCGAATTGATCGACCTTTTAAAACCGCAGGAGGAGCTCGTGCCGGTCGGTCACTCGCTGGGAGGCTACACGGCGCTGAACATTGCCCGGCTGCTGCCCGCGGTAAAGCACGCGGTGATCATCTCCGGCTTCGTCACGATCTCAGATGAAATGATGGGGTTTGTAAAACTGCGGCTGCTGGCAGACCGCGTAAAACGTTTCGAAAAAAAACTGGATCCGCAGTACGGCGCCGGCGACAACCGCGCGTATATTGCCGCGACGCAGGACAAACTGCTGTGGATCCACTCGACGGACGACCCAATGGTCAATTACAAACACAACGCCGGCCGCGTGCTGAAGGCGGGCAATCCCAATATCCGCGTGCTCACGGTGGAGCACAAACGGCATAACCCCCAGTACACGCAGGAGGCGCTGGCCACAATGAACGCCTGGATGGGCGGATATTACCGCCTGATCCGGGAAAAGCAGCTGGAGACCCCGGAGGCGCGAAAAGCATACTTCGCCGACAAACCCGTCGGACAGATGACCGCGCAGGATCCCGCCGTTTTCGGGGAAATTTTAAAATTCCTTAATTAGCCTTTTCCGCATGCAGCACCGCTTTCAGTTCCCGGCGGTAATGCGCGTACACAAAAGAGAAGATGAACAGCGCCAGGCCGCAGATCGCGGCGATAATGCCGCCGGTGCCAATGTGCAGGAACAGATGATCGGCCAATGAACGCACCGACTCGTCAATGCCGCCCGGAACCAGATTGCCCACGAGCCGCAGACGCAGTTTCGGGATCAGGGTAAAGAAGCTTATTATTGACCAGCCGAACACGATGGGCACCCAGAGCGTGACGCCGGGATTTGGTCTGCCGAGTTTGAACAATATCTTCAACAGCAGGTACAGCCAGGACAGCACCGCGATCAGCAGCAGCGCCGCGCTCACGATCAGCATGATGTGGATCGCTTTATAGGCTTTGACCATGTTGTCCGCGGTCAGCTCCTTCATAAGCTTGTCTTTCAGCATTGCCTTAGTTTCTTCTTTTTTCAGTTCGATGGATTTTTTGCCGCCGGAAGTCGATGCCGCCCAGCCGTACGGGCCCTGCGCTTCGACCGCGCCGCTTTGATGCTGCACGTCCAGTTCGTCCTGATCCACATCCGGGATCAGCTTGGAAATATCGCCGAACAGCGCCTGATCCGCCGCCGCGTCCAGCGTGACGCAGCCCTCGTCGTTGGTGATCTCCGCGTTATTGATCCAGTCCAGTATCCCGTTATAGAAATGGTCCGGGTCGTAATCGAACCTTTCCGTCACGATATACCCGTAGTCCGGGTCATCTTTGGCGATGTCGAACACGCCGGAGTAGATCTCCACCGCTCTGCGCGCGATCTCCTCGGGGGTCAGTTTGCCTTCCCCGATATCGTCGATCAGCTCGCCGATCTCTTCTTTTACATAACCGTCGGACAGGCCGATCCGCTCGCTGAATTTCGCAAATTCCTCCGCGTCTTCATGTCCCAGCTTCTCGCTGACAACGTTCTCCATCGCTTTGAAGCCGTTGACCACCGCCTGCTCCGACACTGCCTTCAGCAGGCTCGCGGTCATGCGCGTGATGGCGGGTTTGGAGCCCTCGTACTGTATAAAGAGCTCATCGGTCATGCGGTCAACGTTGTGCCTGATCACCATTTCCGCCGCCGCGGAATCGGATACCGGGATCGCGCTCAGTGCGTCAACAGGGCTTACCTGGACGCGCACGTATATCTCCACGCTGTCATTGCCGAGTCCGTCTATCAGCGCCCGGGCGATCATTTCGGCGTCAACGCCGTCGCCCAGATTGATCTGTCCTTCGGACGAGCCGGAACCGCCGCTCTCCCCGGAGAGCAGCTTTGTGTCCAGCAGGACTTCATTGCCGCTGCGCACGGACAATTGCGGCGACAGCAGCGAACCGCTGCCGGAAAGAGCGCCGGAATCTTTAAG
>CACZOW010000011.1 GCA_902782885.1 uncultured Ruminococcus sp.
AGCAGTTCAAAGCGTTTTGACGCCCCCGTAAAATAGCGTTCGATCATTGCCGCCAGCTCGCCGAGCCCTTCGCCCGTGAGCGCCGAGACCCGCGCTATTTTGCCGTACGTATGCCGCGTGCGGTCGGAAATATACACTTCGTCCGCCTCGCCCAGCCGGTCGCATTTGTTAAGCACCAGGTACCGCGGCCTTCCGCCCGCACCGATCTCGTCCAGTATATTTTCCACGGCGTCGATGCACTCGTCGCAGTCCGGCGCCGAGGCGTCAACCACGTGCAGCAGCAGATCCGCGTACACCGTTTCCTCCAGCGTGGCTTTGAAACTTTCGATCAGGTCGTGGGGCAATTTCCGTATGAATCCTACGGTATCCACCAGAAGGAGATCCCGGTCGCCCCCGTAATTCAGCCGCCGCACCGACGTGTCCAGCGTGGCGAACAATTCATCTTTGACAAAAACGTCCGCGTCGCAGAGGGCGTTGACCAGCGTGGACTTGCCGGCGTTGGTGTACCCCACCACCGCGACCACCGGCAGATTGTTCCGGCGCCGCTCCTTGCGCAGCACTTCCCGCCGCGCGCTCAGTTCTTTCAGCTTGGATTCAAGAATGTGGATCTTGCGGTTGATGTGGCGCCGGTCGGTCTCCAGTTTGCTCTCGCCGGGGCCGCGGGTACCGATGCCGCCGCCCAGCCGGGACAGCTCGATGCCCTTGCCCGTGAGCCGCGGCAGCCGGTATTTCTGCTGCGCCAGTTCCACCTGCAGCTTGCCTTCCGCCGACTGTGCGCGGGCGGCAAAAATATCCAGAATAAGCGCGGTGCGGTCGATCACGCGCACGTTAAGCGCATCTTCCAGGTTGCGGATCTGGGACGGGGACAATTCGTCGTCAAAAATCACCAGTTCCGCCCGGTTGGCGCGGACGCTGTCCTTTATGCGGTCGACCACGCCGCTCCCCAGATAATATTTCACGTCCGGCCGGTCGCGGCGCTGGGTCACGCGGTCAACTGCCGTTGCCCCCGCCGTTTCCGCCAGTTCCGCCAGCTCGTCCAGCGCGTGCGCGTCGCCGCCGATGATGCTCGCTTTTTCGGGTATTGCCCCCGCCAGCACCGCGCGTTCACGGCCTCCCGCCCGGAGTTCCGCCTGCGCGTCCCGCTCCCTGAGCGCCGCGTCGATCTCGCGCACCCGGTCTGCCGCCTCGCCGAAGCGGCTGAGCCGGTCAAAAGAATATGGGCCGAAGCGCAGCGCGCCTTCCGCGCTCTCCGGATCGATCGCGTACACGCTTACGCCGGTAATGCACCCGGCATCCGGAGCCGCGTTTCCCGCACGCACGCCTATGACCGTCATGGAATCCAGCCGGCCGCGTTTAAGTGTTTCCAGATCCTGCTCCGACGCGGTGAATGTGCCGTTGGGGTGTGTGTGCAGCAGCCGCGTCCCCGAAAGGCCGCGGGTCTTGCTTTCGCCGGTGACGGCGTCAACGTGCACCGCATCCCCCACGGAGATCTCCCGCACATAGTTGCGGCGGTCCAGCACGAACGCGATCTCGCGCCCGGTCTCCAGCGTAAATCTTGCCATCGCGGCGGTCAATTCCGCCGGCACATACTCACCGGGGCCGCACTGGCACTCCAGGTACTGCTCATATTCTCTTATCAGCGCGGCTTTGAGGCCGTCGGTGTTGCCTTTGATCTTTTCTGCCATATGCTGTCAAAACAGCCGCTTTACCGTGCGGCGGAGGGGAATGACGTTGTCCGCGGTGAATGCCGGATCGCCGGCCGCGAGCAGCTCGGCGCACGATCCTTCCGGCACCGCCGAATATGCCACCGGCACGCCTTTGAGCTTGCCCAGCGCGGCCGCGGCGGCGTAGCCTTCGCGCACCAGCGAAAGGTCGGTCTCGTCCAGCAGGTTGGTATTGTTCACGATGCCCGCGCAGGGTACCTTTGACACCGCGTCGATCTCGTCGTAGATCTTTGATGCCGCCTCCGCCGTTTCGGTGAAGGGCCGCCGTCGGTTCAGCACGAAATACCGGTAGTTCCGCCGGGTCAATATATCGTCCGCATAGCAGCCCACCGCCCGCGCGCCCATGTCGTCGCCGCCGACGTCAACGATCACGTCGTACGTATCATCGCGGATCAGCGCGCCCATTATCGCGGGCAATGAAGGCATGTCCACGTTGGTGTTGGCGTACAGTGGCACCTCCACCCGTACGTCCAGCGCTTCCAGAAAGGCGCGGGCGTCGGCGGAGCGGAAAAACGGATTGACGATGTCCATGTCCAGCAGCGCGATCTTGTGCTCCCCCGCCGGATCAAGCGCCAGATAGCGGTTCCGGAGAAAGCGGGCGAAATTGACCGCCGCCTCGGTCTTGCCGCTGCCGTAGTGGCCGGTGA
>CACZOW010000012.1 GCA_902782885.1 uncultured Ruminococcus sp.
CAGCGCGGTCAATCTGTCCGGCGTCAGAAATTCCACGCCGCACAGCGCCGGCAAAAAATCCAGCTTCGGATCCACCGCTTCTTCGGTCAACACCGTTACGTGCTTTCCGGATGCCTTCAAAAATGCCGCAAGCGCCCCGCAGGAGCCCAGCGCGTCCCCGTCCGCGTGCAGATGGGGCAGCAGCAGTATCCGTTCCGAGCGCTTCAGCAGCTCTATTATATCTTCAAAATTTCTTTTAAGCATTGTCCTCTGCCGGCGCGTCTTCCGGCTCGACCGCTGCTTCTTTCAGTTTGTCCTCCGCGCGCACCTGAGCGATCCGCTCAGTCATGTACGAGCCGTATTCGATGGACTCGTCCAGCGCGAAGTTCAGCTCCGGCAGCGCCCGGATCGTCATTTTCTGACCGATCTGGTAGCGGATGAGGCCGGAAGACGCCTTGAGCGCCTGCATCGCGGCCTTCTTCTCCGCATCGCTGCCCAGAAAACTGACATATATCTTGGCGAACTTCAGATCTTTGGCCAATTTGAGCCGCGTGACTGAAGTGACCACCGGAATGCGGGGGTCCTTCAGTTCGGTGCGGATGATGTCGCTCACCACCCGCTTCATTTCGGCGGCAATTCTGTCCGTACGTTCCATCAGGCCTTTTTGACCTCCTCCATCGTGTAGCATTCCACCGTGTCGTCGATCTTGACATCGTTGAAATTCTCGAAGGACAGACCGCATTCGTAGCCAGTTGCCACTTCCTTCACGTCGTCTTTGAAGCGCTTCAGCGAAGCCAGCTTGCCCTCGAACACCACGATACCGTCGCGCACGATGCGCACTTCGGAGTTCCGCACGATATCGCCGTCGGTGACGTACGCGCCCGCGATGGTGCCTACGCCGGACACTTTGAAGGTCTGACGCACCTGGGCGTGGCCGTGGATGACTTCCTGGAACTTCGGCGACAACATACCGGCGATAGCGGCTTTGATGTCGTCAATGGCGTCGTAAATGACGCGGTACAGCTTGATGTCAACGCCCGCGGCCTTCGCGCTCTCGGAGATGTTGGCGCCGGGACGTACGTTGAAGCCGATGATGATAGCGTTGGACACGTCGGCCAGCGACACGTCGGATTCGGTGATGGCACCGACGGCGCCGTGGATGATATTGATCCGCACTTCGTCGTTGCTGAGTTTGGTGAGCGACTGCTTCACCGCTTCCACGCTGCCCACCACGTCGGCTTTGACGATGATGTTCAGGTCTTTCATCTTGCCCGCTTCGATGAAGGAGTTCAGGTTCTCCAGAGATACCTTTGTAGTGGCCTGCAGCGATTTCTCGCGCATCTCGGAGCGGCGGGATTCCACCAGGTGCTTGGCCAGGTGCTCGTCCTCAACAACGTAGAATACTTCGCCCGCTTCGGGAACTTCCGGCAGACCGGTGATCTCCACAGGCGTGGAGGGACCGGCTTTTTTGATAGTCTTGCCTTTGTCGTCGGTCATTGTCCTCACGCGGCCGAAGGTAACGCCGGAAATGATCGCGTCGCCGGTGCGGAGGGTGCCGCGCTGTACAAGGAGCGTTGCCACCGGACCTTTGTTGCGGTCCAGCTTTGCCTCGATGATGGTACCTTTCGCCTGCTTGTCGGGGTTCGCGCGCAGCTGCAGCACGTCGGCGCTGAGCAGCACGGTCTCCAGCAGCAGCTGGATGTTCATGCCGGTCTTGGCGGACACGGGCACGAAAGGCACGTCGCCGCCCCAGTCTTCGGAGACAACGTCGTACTTGGCCAGTTCAGTCATGACGCGTTCAAGGTTCGCGCCTTCTTTATCCATTTTGTTGACGGCGACCACGATGGAGACCTTGGCGGCCTTGGCGTGGTTGATCGCCTCGATAGTCTGGGGCATAACGCCGTCGTCGGCGGCAACCACCAGTATGGCAACGTCCGTGACCATCGCGCCGCGCTGACGCATCGCGGTGAACGCTTCGTGGCCGGGGGTATCCAGGAACGTGATCTTGCGGTCGCCGATGCGCACCATGTACGCACCGATGTGCTGCGTGATGCCGCCGGCCTCGCCCGCGGTGACGCTGGTGGAACGGATCGCGTCCAGCAGTGAAGTTTTACCGTGGTCAACGTGGCCCATTACCACAACGACCGGAGGCCGCTCCACGCTGCCTTCATCGTTCTCGTCTTCGCTGTCGTCGAACAGCCGTTCTTCGTCGGTGACAACGACTTCCTGCTCCGCCTCGATGCCGAATTCGGAGGCAATAAGCTGCGCGGTATCGAAGTCGATGACCTGATTCTGCGTTGCCATCGTGCCCATCAGCATGAGTTTTTTGATAACTTCCGCCGCGGTCTTCTTTATAAGTTCCGCGAACTCTTTTACGGTCATGGATGCCGGCAGCGTCACGTTGGTGAGCGTGCTGACCGGAGGCTGCGGCGCCCGGTTGAGCGTCTCACCTTTTACGTCCTTGCGGCCGGTGCGGGCGGAACGCTTCTGAGCGTGAGTATCGTCGGGATCGTAGCCGGCATGGTAGTTGTCCGCGTACAGATCGTTGACGCCGATGGTGGCGCCGACGAGGTTGCGCTCTTCGCGGTATTTCACCTTCGCGCCGCCGGTGCGGGACGCGTCGCGCTTATTGGCGGGTTTAACGGTCTTTTCCAGGTTCTTCTCGCCTTTGTCGAACAGCTTGCCGGCGTAGTCGCGGCGGGGTTCCTGCTGAGCGACGGAGGGGTTCACCGACGGGATCGCGGGACCGCGGCCGCGGCCCTGACCGGCAGCGCCGGGCCCGCCGGCGCGGCTGCCGCCCTGGCCCTGATAGCCGCGGGCGCCTTCACCCTGCGCACCGGTGCGGAAAGGCGGTTTCTGATCGCCCTTGTCTCTGGCAAATGTTCCGGTGCCGGCGCCGGCGGGACGGCCCGTGCGGGCGGGCGTCCTGGTATCCGCCGCGGCTGCCGGACGGGTGCCGGGCGCGGCATCGCGGGCGCGGGAAATATACACCGGTCCGCGGCGCACGGGCGCGGCGGCTTTGGCAGCGTCCGCGGCGGGAGTTTTAGCCGCGGCGGACGCCGGAGCGGCCGCGGCCGGTTCGGCCTTTTCGGTTTTTGCTGCCGGAGCCGTATCGGGTGCTTTGTCCGGAGCCGGAGCGGCATCAGTCGTTTTTTCCGCCTTTTCCGC
>CACZOW010000013.1 GCA_902782885.1 uncultured Ruminococcus sp.
TGCATCCCTCCTGCCAGGCAGTTTTGCGTCAATCTTCTCCGCCATTATAGCCGCAACCGCGCGGATTGTCAAAGCGCCGCGGGCAGGTTACTCTTGCATTTCCCGTCACTCTTTGCAATAATATCCATATAGATCCCGGATCGCGGCCGTACCGGCGGAGACCGCGGTTTTCAGAAAGGAGAATGCCCCGTGGATAGAGTGATGAAGGTCACCCGGAGAGAATGCCTGCTGGCAATGTTCAGCGCATTGGCCGTGGTCGTATGCGTCTGTATCGGCGTGACAATGAACCTGACTACTATTGCCGACGAAAACTTCGATCATATGGGCCTGCGCACGTTCTGTATGTTCACCGTGAACTCCAACATTCTAGCGGCGGCGGCAATGGCGATGGTCATACCGTACACCATGGACGGCCTCAGGACGCACAACTATCACCTGCCCCGCTGGATCATGGACGTGGTTTACGCGGGCGTAACGTCGGTGGCGCTGACGTTCCTGGTATCGCTGTTTATTCTCGCACCGGTGAAGGGGTTCGTGCTGATATTTACCGGGTCCCGGTTTTTCCTGCACGGCGTGTGCCCCATAGTAGCGGTGTTGGCGTTCTGCTTATTTATGAGCCAGAAACACCTCAACTTCTGGGATTCGCTGATCGCGCTGGTGCCCGTGCTGATATACGCGGTGATCTACTTTATTATGGTGGTGGTCATCGGGGAGGAGAACGGCGGCTGGAACGACTTTTACGGTTTTGCCACCCGCGTGCCCTGGTGGATCCCCGCGATCGCGATCATGCCGGTAACTCTGCTTATTGCCACCGGGATCCGGCTGCTGCACAACCACTCCCGCGACAGACGCAAGCGGGAGGAGACCGCATTCTTCACCGAAATGTTTGCCGGCGCGGACGTGCGCAAGATCGTGGCGGCAATGGCCCGGAGCCGCAGTTCGGCGAAAACGCTGGATATCATCGTCCCCACGCGGGTCATTTCCATCCTGCTCGAACACAGCGGCAGCGACTGCACGCTGGAGGAAGCGAGCCAGATATATGTTAAAGAGTATATGGAATGCAGCAACGTGATGAATCTGGATAAATGGTGGATCTGATGCGGTCCGCGGCGGCGGAAAGGGCCGCGCATGACAGGAGCGTAAGATGAACGGCGGAGATTATATTAAAATTGTCAACGAAACCATAAAGGCGGCGTATGAGACGCAGGGTGAGGAATTGACCCGGGCGGCGGCGGAACTCGCGGCGGCGGTGGAGGCGAAGCACAACGTGTTCGTATTCGGCTGCTCCCATGCCGGGATACTGGCGGAGGAGGTCTTTTACCGCACCGGCGGACTCGCGGTGATCAACCCGATCTTTTTCCCGGGCATGATGCTGAACACGCGGCCGATCACGATGACCAGCGCGCTGGAGCGGCTTCCGGGACTGGGCAGGATCATTTTCGAAAAAAACCGCGTTCAGCGCGGCGATATGCTCATTTTGCACTCGGTGTCGGGTCGCAACGCGGTGCCGGTGGATATGGCGCTGCTGGCCCGTGAGCGGGGCGTACGGACGGTCTGCATCACGAATCTGGCGTATTCCCGGGCGGTCACGGCGCGGCATCCGTCGGGCAAAAGACTGTTCGAAGTGTGCGATATCGTGATCGACAACAAGGGCGACGTGGGCGACGCGGCGGTGACGGTGGACGGTCTGCCCGAGCGCATCGGACCTACGTCAACGGCGGTGGGCACGTCGCTGATCAACGCGCTGGTGATCGACGCGGTCAATAAAATGATCGCGGACGGCATCGTCCCCCCGGTGCTGATGAGCGCCAACCTGGACGGCGGCGACGCCCATAACGAGCAGATTTTCCGCGAGTACGCGGACAACATTTTTTACATGTAATATTCCATGAAAACGGCTGAAGATCGTCAAAACAATACATATCTTGCACTGGACAGCGGCGGCACGAAAGTGGCGGCCGTGCTGTACGACGGGCGGTTCGAACCGCTGGCCACGGCGTTTTGCGGCAGTCTCAGGGCCAACACCACGCCCGCGGCGCAGGTGGAAGCCAACTTCGAATCGATGGTGCGCCAGCTGGGGCTTAAGGACGGACAGCGGATCGAGGTCGTTGCCGGCACGTACGAACACGCGGTCGGGGAGCGGCTCAGAAAGCGGTTCCGGGTCGGAATGGACTCCGCCGGCGGATACACCGGCAGTGATCCCTTCGCGGCGGGACTGTTCGGCGAGATGAACATGGGGTTGTCCGCGGCGGGCGTGTTCGGCGACGGAATGCTGGCGCTCTCGGGCACGGGGGCAACGGTCTTTGCCCGCGCCGGGTCAAAATGCCTGTCGGGCGGCGGGTACGGCGCCGCGGTCGCCGACGAAGGGTCCGGATACTGGATCTCTCGGGAGGCAATGATCACCGCCATCCGCGGATACGAGGGCCGGGGAGAGGCAACACTGCTCACGGACGTTGTCCTGCATCACTTCGGCGGCCCGCAATTTGACCGCAGCCGCTTCCGCGAAGCCGTGTTTTCGATCTACGCCGGAAACAGATCCCCGGTAGCGCGGGTGGCCGAACTCGTGCCGGAAGTGGTGGAAGCCGCGGCGGCCGGCGACAACGCCTCCGCCCGCATCCTCACCGAAGCCGGCGACCTGCTGGCGCTGCAGCTGCTCAGCCTGGCGCGGATGAACGGCATATCCGAGCAGGTGCCCGTTGCCATTTCCGGCAGTGTATGGCGCAAAAACCCGCTGTTTTTGACAGCATTTACTACAAGATTGCAGGAAAGATACACGGAACCCGCGAAAGCGCCCGCCCTGATCATCCCGCGCTTTGCGCCGCTGATGGGCGTGCTGATGCGGCAGATGTACGAGGAAAACGGGGCGCTCTCCGAAGCGGACTACGCCTTCCTGGAGGCGCGGTACGGGCAGTTCCGCTACGAAATATAATGTGAAATATCAGAAAAGAGGCGTGTTATCATGGGCGAAATGTTGATGGACAGGTACCATAAAGCGATCGACGATCTGTTTGCGAAAGTGCGCGCGACGCAGCGCGAGAACATCATAAAGGCGGGAGAGATCGTTGCCGACAGCGTGAAAAACGGCGGCTGCATCTTTTTGTCCGGCATCTGCCACTCGATGGAGATGGATTCCATCTACCGCGGCGGCGGCCCGATCTTCTACAAGCATTTCAGTTACGATCTGCGGGTGGAAAGCCCGGCGCGGAAGCGGGACCGGTCCGACCTCGGATACGAGCGGGAAACGGCGGCGGCGGCGCGGTACGCGTTGACCCAGTCCAACGTGCGGCCCGGAGACGTGTTGTTCGTAAGTTCGGTATCCGGCCGGACGGTGCGGGTGGTTGACCTCGCGTACGAAGCGGAGCAGCTCGGCGTGAAAGTGATCGCATTCACTTCGATGGAGTACGCGCGGCAGGTGGATCCGGTGCATCCCTCGGGCAAAAAACTGTACGAGATCGCCACGCTCACGCTGGACAATTGCGCGCCGGCGGCGGAGGCGATGCTCGAAGTCCCCGGCATCGAGGCGCGTTTCGGCGCGGCGTCCGGCATCGCGTCCGATTACATCATGTGGAGCGTCACCTCCGTGGCGGTGGAAAAGCTGCTGGAGGCAGGCCTGACGCCCGGCATTCTGAAGAGCGCCAACTTCCCCGGCGGCAACGACTACAACAAGACCGTCATCGAGCCCCATTACGAGCAGTACGGGTGGTAA
>CACZOW010000014.1 GCA_902782885.1 uncultured Ruminococcus sp.
TACGTGCGCCTCACGGTATCCGGTGAAAAAGGTCAGAAATACAAGATCGAATACGCGGAGATGCTGGACGAAGCCGGCAAGTTCTTCCCCAACACCACCGCCCATAAACCGTATCACGAATATAAACTTTCCGGCGGTAACGACGTCATAGAACCGCGCTTTTTCTACACCGGCTTCCGGTATATACGGGTCACGCCCCCTTCCGGAGTGGAGCCCGATCCGGACTGGTTCACCGCATGCTTCGTGAGCGACGACCTGGACCAGACCGGTTTCTTCGAATCCTCCGACGAGCGCCTTAACCAGGTATTTCACATGTACCTGATGGCGCAGCGGTCGAATCTGGTGAGCAACTACACGGATTGCCCCCAGCGCGAGAAAAACGGCTGGACCGGCGACGCCTCCGTGACCAAAGAAGCGGCCGCCGCGGTGCTGAGCGACTGGTCGACTGCGGAAGCGTTCCTTGACACCATGATGATGGATATCAAGCCGGACGGGCGGCCGCAGATCGTTGTCCCCACCGTATCCACCGGCGAAAGCGGCGCGCAGTACGACATTACCTGGGCTTCGGCCTATTTCGTGTTCCCCTATCAGCTGTACCTCAACACCGGGGACAAATACTATATCGAACGCTCGTACAAACAGCTGGAGAAAGTGTTCGAATACGCCCGGAGCTACGATAAGGAAGGCAACGGACTGGTTACGCACAACGTTTACGGCGACTGGGTCGGCTACGATTCCAACCAGGGCAAGCTGGACACCGGTTTTCTTTCGGCGGCGTATTTCTATTACTGCGGTTCGCTGCTCAGCGAGATGCTGGAGATCGTCGGGGAGCCGCACGCGGAGCTCGACGGTTATCTGGCTAAAGTTCAGAAAACACTCAGCGAACGGTATTTCAAAACAGACTTTTACAGCACTCCGACGCAGACCGCCAACGCGCTTGCGCTGGATCTGGGGCTCGCCTCGGCGGGCGAACGCGCCGCGGCGCTGGCCGCGCTGGTCAAAGCTTCCGAGGACAACGGCCGCACCCTTAAGACCGGCGTGCTGGGCACAAAATCCATATACGGCGCCCTCAGCGCGGCGGGATACCACAAGCTGCTGCGGGATATGACCGTTTCCCACGATAAATGCTCCTTCGGCTACATGATCGACCACGGCGCCACTACGCTCTGGGAATACTGGGACAAAGCCGGCGATGCTTTCAACTCGAATCTCTCCCCCGGAGCCGCGTACTGGGATTCGCAGAACCACGTGATGCTGGGCGGCGGCGCGGCCGTGTGGATGCTCAAAGGTCTCGGCGGCATCACCAACACCGGTGCGGGCTACAGTACCGTTACGCTGAAACCCGGGCTCGAAAGCGGCCTGTCCCATGTATCCGCACGCATCGGCACGCTGATCGGGCAATTCGTTTCCGACTGGACGTTCGAAGGCGGCAAGCTGACCTGGGACGTGGAGATCCCCGCGAATGTGCGGGCAACGGTAGCGTTTCCGCTCTCCGGAGTAAGCAGTCTGTACGAATCCGGCACGGACATTTTCAGAAAAAACGCGGGAGATATAACGTTTGCGGGCACGGACAGCGACGGTTCACTGCTGTATACGCTCGGAAGCGGAGTTTACCATTTCAGCACCGAAGGCAGCGCCATCCCAGGGGGCACCGTCAATAACGTTTCAGACGAATCCCGCACACTCAAAATAGTGCTGGGCGTGGTGGCGGGTCTGGCGGCAATTGCCGCCGCGGCCGCCGTGATAATATTGACGAAAAAGAAGAAGAGTTGAAATATGAGTTTCATTAGTCTGGACAAAGTATATAAACGGTACCGCACCGGCAACGTGGTCATCGAAGCCGCCAAAGGGATGAGCTTTGACATCGAACGCGGCGAACTGGCGGTGATCGTCGGACCTTCCGGCAGCGGCAAGACCACGATCCTGAACATTCTGGGCGGCATGGACAATTCCGATGAAGGCAAAGTGGAAGTTGACGGCGTGCAGATCCAGAATTACTCGCGCAAGCAGCTGATCGAATACCGCCGCCGCAAAGTCGGGTTTATTTTTCAGTTCTACAACCTGATACCCAACCTGACCGCGCGGGAGAACGTGGAGCTGGCGGCGCAGATCACGCCGGACTTCATACCGGCGGAGGAGATCCTCGCTCAGGTGGGACTGGAAGACCGGATGGACAACTTCCCCGCTCAGTTGTCCGGCGGCGAACAGCAGCGGGTGTCGATTGCCCGCGCGCTGGCCAAAAAGCCCGCACTGCTGCTGTGCGACGAGCCTACCGGCGCGCTGGATTACGCCACCGGCAAAAAGATCCTCAGCCTGCTTCAGGATACGTCGAAGCAGGAAAACATGACTGTTATAATCGTGACGCATAACTCCGCGCTCACCGCCATGGCCGACGTGGTCATCCACGTCAAGAGCGGCGAAGTCGTCAAGATCGTGCGCAACCCCGCGCCGCTTTCCGCCGGGGAGATCGAGTGGTAATGAGAAACGCGGCTTTCCGGAACACGCTGCGCTCCGTATGGCGCACGCGGTCAAGATATATTTCCATATTGCTTATCGTGGCGCTGGGCGTGGGCTTTTTCGCGGGCGTTAAAGCCAGCAGACCCGATATGATCCGCTCCACGGACATATACTCCGACCGGCAGAATCTGATGCATTTCCGGCTGGTATCCACGTGGGGATTCGACGCGGCGGATATTGACGCGCTGCGTTCACAGGCAGACTGTACGGCGGAGCCGTCGTATTTTGTCGACACCGTGATCAACGACGGCAGCAGCGAGTCGGAGGCGCGCCTTATCGCGTACCGTCCGGACAATCCCGTAAACAAGCTCTGGCTCAAAGACGGCCGCTTCCCGGCAAGCCCCGGCGAGTGCGTCGTTGACAACAAATCTCCCTGCGAGATCGGCTCCGTCCTCCGTCCGGTATCCCCTTCCGCTTCTGACAACCTGTCTGTCCCCGAGTTTAAAGTCGTCGGCCATTTTTATTCGTCGATGTACGTTTCGGATTTCGAGCACGGCAACACTACCGTGGGCGACGGCTCCATCGACCATATTTTGTTCGTGCCCGAAGAGGCTTTCACGACTCCGTATTATTCTGAAGTATATCTGGTCTTCGGGGACCTGACCGCCGAGACCGTTTACACCGACGGATACGACCGGGCCGAAGCGCGGCACAGATCCGAACTGGAAGCATTGGCAGCCTCGGCCGCGTCGGACCGTAAGGAGCGCACGTTCCGCGACGCTAACGCGCAGATAGAGGCGGCTGAGAGCGAAATTGCCGACGGTGAAGCGCAGCTGACAGAAGGCCGCCGGGAACTGGACGCCGCAAAGACAGAGCTTGACGACGGGGCGAAGCTGCTTGCCGAAGCCGGGCCGCTGCTTGCCGAAAAACGCGCCGACCTGGAGACCGCAAAGCAGCAGCTGACCGAAGGCGAAAATGAATATAAAGTCAAAAACGCCGAGGCCGCCGAAGCAGCCGCGAAGCTGATAGAAGCACGCCGCGAATATACGGAAGGCTTTGAAGAATACACAGCCGGGGCGCTGGAAGCGGAGCGGGAACTTTCTAAAGCGCGCGAGGAGATCAGCAACGCCGAACTCCGGCTGGACAGCGCCAAAACCGAACTGGACAATGCCGAAACGCTGTACAGCACCATCCGCCCGATCTACGACGAAGCAGCCCGGGTGTATGCCGAACTGGAAGCGCGTTACGAAGAAATAATCAAAGAACTTTCCGAGCGCACGGATATCGATCTTGAAAATCATGCCGGGCTCATCCGCACTGAACTGGACCGTGCGGGCGAATACCTGCGATCCGTCGAGGCCAGACTTAACGAGTCAAAAGCCGAACTGGACGCGCGCCGGGCGGAATATGACGCGTATGTGACCGAACTGAAAGCCGCCAAAGCAGAGTACGAAGCACGCAAAAGCGAAGCGGACCGCGAGCTGGCAGTGGCGGAATACAAACTGTCGGAAGCCAAAAAAGAGATAGAGGCCGGAGAGGATCTGCTGCTGGAGGGTCAGGCTGAACTGGCCGCCGCCCGCATGCAGCTGGACGACGCCGCGAAGCAGATTGAAACGGGAGAGGCAGAACTGGCCGCCGCGGAACTGGAATTCAGCAATAAACAGGCGGAGTATGAAGAAGGGCTTGCACAGTACGAAGCCGGCGAAGCGGAATATTCGGCCAATTCAGAAAAGCTCGCCGCCGCCAAAGCCGAACTTGATTCAAAAAAGAACGAACTGGCCGCGCTCACCGAGCCCGAGTGGTTCATATTCACCCGCTCGGACAACGGCGGCTATGAAGAGTACGGCGAGAACGCGGAACGCATCGGCAATATTGCCAAAGTCTTCCCCGCCTTCTTCATCCTGGTGGCCGCGCTGGTGTGCATCACCGCCATGACGCGCATGGTGGGAGAGGAACGCACGCAGATCGGCACGCTGAAGGCGCTGGGCTACTCCGGTGCGCGCATATTGGGAAAATATATGTTTTACTGCCTGTCCGCCACGTTCCTGGGCTGCGTGCTGGGCCTTTCCGTAGGCTTCAAACTTTTCCCGTACGTGATCGCCAAAGCGTACTCCATCATGTATCAGATCAGGGTGCTGGAAATTCCCTTCATCTGGAAGGACGCGCTGATCATTACCGGTATAAGTCTCGCGCTGGCGGCGCTCACGGTGGCGCTGTGCTGCTGGAAAGTAATGCGTCCTATGCCCGCGAGCCTGATGCGTCCCGAGGCCCCCGCCGCGGGCAAACGCGTGCTGCTGGAACGCGTCAGTTTTTTCTGGAACCGCCTGTCCTTCTTCCGCAAGGTGACGGTCCGCAACATATTCCGCTACAAAAAGCGCATGATCATGACGCTGGTCGGAATTATGGGCTGCACCGCGCTGATGCTGTGCGGTCTGGGATTGCGGGACTCGATATCGGATATCGTGGACAAACAGTTTGACAGCGTTATGCGCTTCGACGGAATGATCGTGACCGAAGGGCTGGACGATACCGGCCGCGAGGAGATCCGCGCCGCGCTGCGCAAATTCGATCCCGGGGCATCAGATCTGGCGGCAATGCAGAAATCCTACCATGTCTCCTCTCCCGCCGCTTCGCGCAGTTCATACCTGATCGTGCTGGAGGACGCGGCCAAAGCCTCGCATCTGCTGGGGCTTAAAAACCGCACTTCCGGTCAAAAATACGAGCTGCGGCCGGGCGGCGCGCTGATCACGGAAAAACTTGCCGCACAGCTGGGCGTGGGTCCCGGGGACAACATCAGCGTTGCCGTCTCCGACACGCTCACGGGCAATGTGCGCATTGACGGCGTTATCGAAAACTACATCTATCACTACGTATACATATTGCCCGAGACCTACACCGAACTATCCGGAGAAAGCCCCGCGTACAACACGGTATTCGTGCAGTACAGCGCCAGGGGCGACGCCGAAGAGCAGCTGGCGGAGGAGATCCTGAAGTCCGACCAGGTGCTTACGATGACGATGCAGTCCGCGATCCGCAAAATGTTCTCCAGAATGATGGAGGCGCTCAACGCCGTGGTATTCGTGCTGATCTTTTCCGCGATCCTGCTGGCGGTGATCGTGCTTTACAATCTGGCCAGCATTAATATTGCCGAACGCACGCGTGAAATCGCCACTCTCGAAGTGCTGGGCTTCCGCGACGGCGAAGTGGCAAAGTACATATTCAGGGAAAGCATCGCGTTGTCCGTGATCGGCGCGGTGCTGGGGCTGGGGCTTGGCCGGCTGCTGGCGGATTTCGTGATCAAAACAGCCGAGATCGATCTGGTGATGTTCGGCCGCGAGGTCCACGTGCTGAGCTACGTGCTGGCGGCGGCAATGACCATCGTGTTCTCGCTGCTGGTCAATCTCTTCATGACCCGTTTCGTGCGCCGCATCAGCATGGTCGAGGCGCTGAAATCAGTGGATTAA
>CACZOW010000015.1 GCA_902782885.1 uncultured Ruminococcus sp.
CACCTGTATCAGATCCGGCAGTACGCGGAGTTTTCCGGCGCGCTGGCGGCGCTGGAGGAGGCGGCGCAGACCGGTGCGGACAAAGCGGAACTGCAGAAGGGCGTGGACGCCCTGAAATGCGATATCCCGGAGTACAACTGTGTCACCGGCCTGTGGGGACAGCCGGAAGCGCGGGCCGCGTTTGAGCGGGTCAACGCTTTTTGTGCGGACAACGGATTGACGCCGCCCGGTCGCAGCGCCGCGTCGCGGTATTATCAGAAACGGCGGCTCGTTGACCGCCTGACCGTGGCGCAGCGGGGCCGCGGCGCGCAGCTCTGGGTGGATTGGACGTATTATGAAGGGGACATGCTCGGCGCACAATACGCCCATGCGCTGCTGGACGAGCTCTGTGCGGAAGGCGTGCTTATCAGGAACGACCGCGGTCAATACGCCCTTGCCGCATGGGATAATTTCCGTTTCGATATTTCAGAATGATCTCGGATCGATCCGCCGGCGGCATTTGGCCTCCGCCGATCGTTTGGTTGAAATTTCGCAAAAAATCTGGTATAATGACTCCGTATGCGGCCGCACAGGGAACGCTATAATAACGAAAGGAGCATTGACCGGAAATGAAAGTGGAAAAACTTAACGATAACTCGGTACAGATCGAGTTCAGCGGCACCGAAATGGCACAGCGCGCGATCAACGTCCGCCGCCTCAATATTGATGCTCCTGCGTACAAAAAGCTGATGCGCGATCTGATCTCCCATGCGGAAATCGAGCTCGGCGCGTCTATCGGCACGGTCCGGGTCAACACTTACCAGCCCGACGATCCCGCCGGCCTCGGTTTTGTGCTGGAAAATATTACGTCCGCAGGCAATAACGATAAGAGCGCCGTTGACGCTCCCGGACGCCGCACGGAATCAGCGGAGCTTCCGAAGGCAAAGAAAGACTCCGCACCGCTGGCCGGCGTACCGCAAAAAAACGCGGCAAAGCCCGCGGAAATGAACGCTTCCGGCGAAGCGACGCCCGCAAACGGCGCTCCCGCGAACGGCGCCGACCTGGCGGAAGCACTGATGCGCAAGATCATGTTTGACGGCCTCATGTCGCTTCAGGCCGCGGTTTCCGGCGCGCAGAACGCGCGCAGGGGCAGAAACCGTGGCGAGCGAAATCCTCAGGAAAGCGAGGAAGAGGTCGCGGGAATTCCCGGCACCGACCAGGGCGCCGACGAACCGGACACCCTGGCGGATACTCTCGGCTACCGCCGGCAGATGCTGTTCGGAGAAAACTACAAAACGGAGGGCGGCGTGGCAGTCGCTGCCTTTGCCGTATATGACGAACTGTACGATTATTTCCGGGAACACCGCGGTTTCGGCACCCTGAGATCCGCGCTGTACGAATATCGCGATATATTCTATGTCGTGCTGGAAGCCGGCCCGGAACAGTCTGCCAAACTTGAACTGCTGGACGACACCGCCGGTGAATTCCGGGGCGCCCTTGTGCCGGGGCTTTCCGCGCTCACACTGCTGAACGAATACGGCACGGTCATTTTTGCAAAAGGCGCGGTGCGCAAGATCCGCGCGTCGCTGGGATAGATATTGACGCCGCACAGCGCAGCTGACGATCTGCGCCGAAAGGCGGAGCACGCTCCGGGCATAGATTGCCCGCGCGAAAAAGAGGGGGACAACACATGAGCAGCGCCGACACCGCTTTCATCAACACTTGCAAAGACATACTGGAGCACGGCACCTGGGTCCGCGACCCGAGAGTGCGTCCGAAATGGGAGGACGGCTCTACCGCGTACACCATCAAAAAGTTCGGCGTAGTGAACCGCTACGATCTGTCGCAGGAATTTCCGCTGCTCACGATACGTCCCATCAGCTTTACAAAGGCCGTGGACGAGATCCTGTGGATCTGGCAGAAAAAATCCAACAACGTGCATGACCTGAACAGCCACATCTGGGACAGCTGGGCGGACGAAAACGGATCCATCGGCAAAGCGTACGGCTACCAGATGAGCGTGAAGCACCAGTACAAAGAAGGCATGTTCGATATGGTGGACCGGGTGCTGTACGACCTCAAAAACAATCCGTGCAGCCGCCGGATCATGACGAACATATATAACTTTCAGGATCTGCACGAGATGGCGCTGTATCCCTGCGCGTACAGCATGACGTTCAATGTTGTCGACGACAAACTCTGCGCCATACTTAACCAGCGCTCGCAGGACATGCTGGCGGCCAACGCCTGGAACGTTGCCCAGTACGCCGCGCTGGTCCTGATGTTCGCGCAGGTGAGCGGATTGAAGCCGGGCGAGTTCGTACACGTCATTGCCGACGCGCACATTTACGACCGCCACGTGCCTATCGTGGAAGAGATCATCAAGCGCACCCCGTTCCCGGCGCCCAAAGTCACGCTGGATCCGGAGATCACGGATTTCTACAAATTTACGCCGGAAAGCTTCAAGGTTGAAAACTATCAGCACGGCGAAAAGATCGGGCGCATACCGGTAGCGGTGTGACGCGGCGGACGACGGCGCCCGCGAGTGCGGACGGAGACGAGCTCAGGGAGACAGAGAATGAATCTGGTTGTTGCGGTAGATGAAAAATGGGGCATCGGCTACAGGGGAGACCTGCTGGTGCGGCTGAAAGAAGATCTTAAGAATTTCGCGGCGCTGACCCGGGGGAAAACGGTGGTGCTGGGCTCGAATACGCTGGCAACGTTTCCGGGAGGCCGCGTGCTGAAAGGCCGCCGGAACATCGTGCTGAATCCGGATCCGGAATACGCGCCGGAAGGAGCGGTAGTTGCCCACAGCATTTCGGAAGCGCTGGAGCTCATTGACGCCGCGGGCAGCGACAACGTCTGGGTCATCGGCGGAATGAGCATATACCGCCAGTTTCTGCCGTATTGCCGCCGCGCGTACGTGACGAAGATCAAAGCGGACTTCAAAAAAGACGCGTATTTCCCGGACCTGGACGCGGATCCGCGCTGGAAATGCGTATTCAAAGGCAACGACCACTACAGCCGCCCCGGGGACAAATTGGGCGAACTGGATTGCGGCCGGACGCCGGACAACGTAAGCTTCTGCTTTACGGTTTACTCCTCCGATCCCGCAGATTTCAACTGAATACTGATCTTCGAAAAAGATATAACTGAAGGCGATTTTCACCGGCAGAGAGGTACATATGATAAGTTTTTTTAAGAGAAACGGTAAAACGCGGCGCGGAACGCGTAGACGCGGCGCCTTGATGATATTGATGGCGGTACTGGCGGCAATGCTGCTGACCGCGAATCCCGGCGCGGCGGCCGCGGGGACACAGGGGCAGGAGAACGTCAATAAGCCCGTAGTCATAATGCTGGACGCGGGGCACGGCGGCAGCGATCCCGGCGCGGTCCGCACCGTGGGCGGTGTGGAATACGCCGAACGTGCCTTCAACGACGCGCTGATGGCGGCGTGCTACGAGCGCCTCACGCAGTACGACAACGTTATAGTGTACCGCACCCGCGTGGCGAACAACCACATTTCTACCTACGCCCGCGCCACATACGCGCACAACGTGGGCGCCGATCTGTTCCTGTCATTCCACATCAATTCTTCCGATTATAAGCCGGATAAAACGCGCGGCGCCAGCACAATAATACCCTGCGGCAACTACCGCAAAGAACTGATGACCCGCACCGCCCAGCTGACGGATAAGATCCTGAAGCGGCTTGAGACCGTCGGCCTCAAAAACAACGGCTATACTATCCGCAAACTCGAAGACGCCGCGTATCTGAACTATCCCGACGGCAGTGCGGGCGACTATTACGAAGTCATACGCATGGGCGTGAATTACAATATCCCTTCGCTGATCCTGGAGACCGCGTTCATTACCAACGACGGCGACCTGGCCATGCTCAACGACAAAACAAAGATCGCGGAGATCGGCGCGCAGGTGGCTGACGCTATTGCCGACATGTTCAGCCTCAGGATTACGGGCAATACGCTCCCGCAGCCGGTCCAGACCGCCCAGACCAGCGGCGTTTCGCTGGGCAGTGTGCCCAAGACCTTAAAATTAGGCGATGTTTACCCCCTCACGGCGTCCGGAGGCTCCGGTGAGGGTGAATATGTGTTCACGGCTTCAAACAAGCATATCGCCCGCGTAGAGGGCAATAATCTGATCATAATCGGCGGCGGTGCGTTCCGCGTCACCGTTACGCGCTACGAGGGCGAGACTACCACGCCCCGTTCCGCGGGCAATACCAACGTCACCGCCCAGGGCGTTACCTCCGGGATCACCGGTGAACTGGCGAAGCTGGAATATGATTCCGGCACCGGGACGTACCGCGCCCGGGTCAATGTAAAACTTGACAAACAGGTGGAACTCGCTCCGCCTCAGGGCACCGTGAAAGCCGCGGTCAAAGGCGGCGAAACGGTCACCGGCAATTTCAGCGAAGCGGGGGAGTGCGTCCTGGAAATGGCGTTTTCGGGCCCCGGTACATATGAATGTACGCTGAGCTACACGTCCGGTCAGTACGACGGCTACACCGTACCGAATCCCGCGGGCATCACGCTGGAAGTTGACCCCGAAAAAGCGGCGACACCCACTCCGGCCCCCACCGAGGCTCCAACTCCCACACCGGAAACGACCGAAGTTCCCGAAGCCACCGAAACACCCGCGCCCACCGAAGCTCCTACCGCCGTACCGGTCAGGACCGAAAAAAACGAAAGCAACCGTGAAGCCGAAGTTTCTTTCGGCATGCTCGAAATTCTTATGTGTCTGCTGGTGGTCGCCGTGATCGTGACCGTGGTCCTGGTGATCAAACTGGCGTCAAGAAAAAAGCGCCGCTGATAGTCAGTTATCCCGGTTTTGCGTCTCGCTCAGGATCCTCAATCCGGACACGTCCGGGCCGTTGACGGCGCTGTCAACGCACTTCAGCGTCTGCTCCAGCTGCGCTAATGTGCTGGAGCCCGCGATGGCAAAAGTCGGAAACGGCTGTCTGAGCACGTATGAAAGTGAAACGGCGCAGGCGTCGGCGCCTGCCGCGGCGATCCGGTCATATATCTGCCGGTTCCCGTCACAGTCGAACATACGGCGGGTCAATTCCGGCAGCGGATCACCGTTCTGCAGTTTCATAAAATAGCCTTTAGCCTGCGAGGAGTAGCAGACGCACATCATGTTCGTTTGCTTGTGGTATTCATACAGCCGGCTGTCCATCTCGACGAGCGTGTCGTCGATCACCGTGTGCTGGCGCGCAAGACTGAATTGCGGCTGATCCGCGGAAAAACCGGTAAGCCCGTGTGCCGCGGCATATTCCTGCGCCTCGGCAATACGTCCGGCACGCCAGTTTGAAACTCCGATATGCCGCGCATAACCTTTTTGCAAAAACAGATTCAGCGTTTCAAGGATATCCGCCACCGGGCGCGATGTATCGTCGCGGTGCAGGTAATACATATCTACGTGATCTGTTTTCAGCGCGTCCAGACTGTGCAGGATATCGAATTCAAGTTCGTTCCGGCTAAGCCGTCCGGTGTGCATTGACGATATTTCCGGATGACCGCCTTTTGTGCCCAGGAAGACCTTATCCCGGTTGCCGCCTTTTACCAGCCAGCGGCCGAGCGCCGCCTCGCAGTCGCCGAAACCGTAAATGCGCGCGGTGTCAATAAAATTGCCTCCGTACGCTAAATACGTATCCAGAAAATCAAACGCTTTGGGCAGGTCTGCCGTGCGGATCCGGTCCGCGCCGAAGGCGACCGCAGAAAGTTTACGCCCTAATACAACTCTGTACTTCATGGTTATCTGGAGTTGAACGCTTCGAAAAACTCGGTGGAATAGAACACGTCCATCGCTCCGCCGAATTCGCGTACGGAGTGCATGGAGAAGATCGCGTTGCCCATATCGAAACCCAGCGCTCCGAGGGAGGCCGCCGAAGCCGGGCCGACGGTGGAACCGCCGCGCAGGTCGTTGCGGTTGACGAATTCCTGATACGGTATCCGGTGTTCTTCGCACAGCAGTTTGAAATATGCCGCGGCGCGGGGCGATTCGATATATGTCTGCGAAAAGCTGTGCTTCAGCACCGGCCCTTTGTTCAAATATACCTTATGTCCGGGATCGAAGGTTGCGGGGTAGGCGGGATGACTCGCGTGCGCCATATCCGCGGAGCAAATGAAGGACCGGGACAGCGCGCGGCGGCGGTCTTCTTCGTCAAGCCCGATATTGTCGTGGATGCGCCGGAGCGTGCCGGTGAGCAGATCGGAACGGGCGCCGCGGTCGGAAGTGGATCCGATCTCTTCGTGGTCAAACGCGATGACCAGCGAGCAAACTTCGCTGATCTCCGAAGCTTCAATAAAGCCGCGGAAGGAACTGTAGACCATCTCGCCGTTGTCCAGATGCGGTGCGGAAATGAACTCGCCGGATTCGCCCAGAGTGCAGGAAGGCGCCGCTTCTACCACGGAGAGGTCGTAACTTAGCAGATCGTCTTCTTCCACACCGGCTTCGGAGGCAATGAACGACGTAAAGCTGTTGCCGCCGTTAAAATCCTGGGAGAAGAAGGGGAGCAGTTCGGTCTGGGTATTGATCTTGAGGTTTTCGTTGACGCCGTGATTCATATGGATCGCCAGTTCGGGGATCTGTAGGAGCGGGCGGGAGGCGTTGATGTTGATGCCTTTCATGCCGTTTCCGGAATCACTGCGGGTATACACTCTGCCGGCGAGCGAGAGCGGACGGTCCAGCCAGCTGTGGTTGATGATGCCGCCGTACACTTCCGCGGAGAGGCGCTCGTAGGATTCGGTGTTGCTGCCGCTGTGAGGCCGAATGCGCAGGCAGGGGTAGTCCAGATGGGACAGCGTTATCCGCCAGCCGTCTTTCTCCGGCGGGCGGCTGCCCAGGCGGAATGCGGCAACGCACGACTCGTTCCGTACAAAATAATACAGCATCCCCGGATACAGGCTGTCCCAGCGGTCTTCTTCGTTCAGTCTGACCGCGCCGGCTTCTTCCAGCATGGCGGACAACCTCTCGACTCCGTGATACGGCGTGGGGGAGCCGTCAATAAATTCCATCAATCCTTTGATTTCGTCCTGTGCGGTGTAGCGTTTCATAGTTCCGGCCTCCTGCAATTATTTGAATCGCTTGCGCGCCTGCAGCACTGCGATCAATATCGCGATGCTGAGACTGATCACGCAAGAAAAAATAATATGAAATTTAGTGACGAAAAACCTGCCGTTGCCCTTTTTCTCCGCTTCCGGCGACGGGGCGGCGGTCCCGCGCTCTGTATCCGGTGAGGCCGCCGTATTATCGGTCGCCGCCGGCGATGTTCCGGGGGTGGCGGCACCGGGCTCTAAGGTGACAAAAATATCCCATTCCAGGTCGTTGCCGTCCGACGATTCGTTTTCGGCAGCAACGGGCGCCGCGCACGGCGTCAAAAGGAGCGCAAATATGAGCGCGGTCAATATTGCCGCCGCTATCCGGGCGGGCGTGCCGAGGGTTATTCTGCGGTCGGGATTTTTCATTGCATTGCCTCCGCTTCGCGATCTGCCGGCAGCGTCGCCGCCGGCGGTCAACATACAAAAAAAGACCGTACGCTCTTCGGCGCACGGTCTGAAAGCAGGGGAGACGCGACTCGAACACGCAACGGGCGGTTTTGGAGACCGCTGCTCTACCAATTGAACTACTCCCCTTCGCGCGTGGTGAAGTATACACCAACCGGGAAGCGGATGTCAAGAGGCAAAATGCGGATAAACGCGCGATTTACGGCAGCGCGGTCAGGGGCGTTGCCGTTTTGTAACTGACGCCGCCTGAACGCACGGAAAGCTCTACGTAATAGTTGACCGCGTCGTCCGGCAGCTGCGCGGAGACGGTGGTGCCGTTCACACTGCAATTGACGAAGTGCCAGGACTGGTCGATGGTATTCTGTCCCGCGATGTGCAGGCGGCCGTTCGGCGAATAACTGAGCGGCGCGTCGATGTAGCAGACCCGCGCTTTGACGTCTGTCGCGTCCCGTGGCAATGAAATCTCGAAAGAAATGCTGCGGCCCTCTCCCGGCAGTGTCTTAAATGTTGCCAGCGGCTCGCCGCCTTTGGCGGCCCAGTCCGCAAAACGGTATATTTCCGGACGGCTCCAGCCTTCTATGTGGCCGTGAGACCAGTTCTGGATGATCGACAGCACGCTGCCCTTAGTGTCCAGACAGGACTTGCTGTTGGAGTTGACGGAGAAGCAGTTGTCGTCCGCCCAGCACAGCCAGAGCACGGGCGTGCCTACGTCCTTCAGCTTCAGCGAGGGCTCCCAGAGGTCGCGGGTGCCGGCGGAATTGAAGTTGTCCTTCATCCAGGAGTGTGCCTCGTGCAGGTAGCCGCTGCCGTATACCGGTATGGCGAACGCGAAGCGCGGGTCGTAACCGATGGCCACAGACGTGATCACACCGCCCCAGGAGATGCCGGTCAGGCCGATCTTTTCGGGGTCAACGCGTCCGTCTGCCCGCAGCAGGCTGTTCGCCAGAATAGTTTGCGCCACGGCGTGGTACATCCACATGCGGTCAACGCTGCCTTTCGACGAGTACATACCGTCGTTGTCCGGAGGCATAATGCGCGGGTCCGCCGAGAGCACGTTCTTCGGTATGCTCCGCGTCCAGGAACCGGCGCCGTAAAAGTCCGTGATCCCCTTCGCGGCGGGATAGTAGCCGGTGTTGCCCACAGCGATCGCCGCGTATCCGCGCTCGTTCCAGAGCTGTACCCAGTTGGGATACGCGTAACCGCCGCCGCCGTGCTGGAGCACGATAGCAGGAACTTTTTTGCCCGTGCCGGCGCCTTCCGGGAAGCCGATGTACGCGAATACTTTGGTGGCTTTGCCGCCGAAATCGACGCCGTCCAGCCAGATCGCCCTGACTCCGGGATAACCTGCGGGATCGTATTCGGGGCAGTATTGGAAGGTAGCCTCTTTATTAAGCAGTTCTGTAAGCATATGATCAAGTTCCTCATTTTTAGTCGCATATTCTGTTTTGCCGGGCTGATCGCTGCCGTGCCGGGCAGCCGGGCGCAATTCCGCTACGGGGCTGTCGGAGACGCACAGCGCGTCAATAATGTACCGGTCGCCGGGAGAGGCTACCGAGGGGCGTGCGTCGATCTTGAGGTAGTTGACTTTGGAAATGTCCGTTATGCCCGTATAGCCTTTCCAAGGCAGCAGCTTGCTGAGCGGCAGCGCCACGTATCCTTCAAATCCGGCGGGGATCCGGATGGATGAGAAGTCGCCGGCGTCTGAGGAGTCGTTGCCCGTGTCACACTCGATGATCTCGCCGCTGACGTCCGTGACAGTGGCTTCGGAAGTGTCAATATAGCTCCGCTTTTGTCCGCCGCCCGTACCCAGGCAGAAGGTGAGGCCGACGCTGGTATTGTCCGGCGCGGCGACCCATATGCGCAGATAATGTTCGGGAAGCGCGTCCTTGAAAACGCCAAGCCGCTTGCCCGTAAGCTCGAAAGCCTGGCACCACGCGGAAGTGGAAAGCGTGTTGACCAGCGCGACACCTTCCTGCGCGAATTCTTCTTCGAACGAGAAATCCGGATGCGTGATCCCGAAAAAACTCAGATCGGCGGGGCCGAGTTCCTTGACCGGGTCGGAGATGTCGTTGAAATCTTCGATCATCAGCGTGACCGTCGACGGATCCGGGATCGGTGTGGGTTCCGGCGTCGGAGCGGCGGTAACGGCGTCGGTGAAAGCCGCGGGGTCTGTCCCCGTGTCAGTCGTGCCGGTGCTGTTTCCCGCGCAGCCGGTCAATACCGCGGGTAGCAATAATGCCGTCAGGATCGCGGCCGGGAGTCTGCGTTTTTTCATTTGCGTTTTTACCTCGTTCATATATATCGTACTCATTCACAAAAAGTCTCCGGAGGACGTCCCGCCGCGCGCGGCGCACGGGACACCTTCCGGAGCATTTGATCATTCAATCATTGATCGTCAGCCTTTTTTCTTCTTTGTTACGACCAGCGTAACGGCCACCAGCGCGGCGATGACAACGGCTCCGGCGATTATAGCGATGATCGCGGCGGTGCTGAGACCGTTGTTTTTGTTGTCGGTCTTTCCGGGATCCTGTTCGCTGCCCGTTGTGACGGCTTCCGCCGTAGGCTCCGCGGTGGGTTCCTCCGTGGCCGGAGGTGCGTTGCGGTCCGGTCCCGCGGCGAGAATAACGGAGTTGACCACTGCGCGCGGACTGCCGTACGTGCCGTCGGATTTTTTGTCGCTGGGGCGGTTGATCAGTTTCAGTTCTTCGCCGTCAAGTTCAACGATGGTCGCCGAGCCGCCGCCGTCAACGATAAACGCGTCCTCAAAGTCCAGCTCTTCGGCCAGTGATTTGTACGTACCGAAGGGAATGCCCACGCTGTAACCGGCCTGCCTGCCGTCCGCTTCGATCAGCAGCATCTTGCCGGCTTTGGTGGTGGCAATGATCGTTGTAGGATAGCCGCCTTCGCCGCTC
>CACZOW010000016.1 GCA_902782885.1 uncultured Ruminococcus sp.
ATCTTGCGCATGCCGCGCGGCAATGCGTCCCGCGAGTTTTTCCACGGTTCCTGCGCGTTGCGGTAATCGAACTTTTTGGTGAACCAGTTGACCTCGTCCTGAATGCGGTCGAGGTTGTCCAGCTGCTGCCGCACCAGCGCCGTCAGAAACTCATCCTGTCTGCCGGCGGAGAGCATTGACCCCGCTTTGTCGCAAAGCAGTTCAAAATGCCGCATGCAGTAGCCAAGGCCGCCGTCAAACCGCTCGCGAAACTCTTTTTGGGTAAAATACAGATGAAAGATCACGTCTATATACCGCACCATCGTCCGTTCGAGGTCCTCGCAGATGCAGCAGCCGCGCTCGTGCTTGTGCCAGTACTCGCAGATCGCCTCCGCGGAACGCTGACCGCCTTTGCTTTTGGCCTTGAAAAGCTTGCCGATACCCTTCTTGCCGCTGCCGTCGTCTTTAGGCGCCTCTCCCGCGTATTTCCGCATCCGGGCGATCTGCTCCGACATATACGTGTCCAGGATCAATCCCAGCCCCAGGCGGTTGGTCTGCGTGGCATACATCATATTAAAATGGCGGCCGCAGAAACCTTTGTCGTTGGTGGCAATGCGATTGTCCGGTTCCATCAGCGAAGGACCGAGGTAGTAGTTGACGCGATCGTTTTCGAAACGGGCTTCCAGCGCGCAGAGCGGGCATTCGCACGGCGCTTCATATACTTCCGTCACCGGAATGGTGTATATAGTGTCTTGCATTGTGTCATCCTCCGTTAGCGGGAGCAATTATATTGGCCGCGTCCGGGTCTTCCGCGTTTCTCGCTGCTTCCGGCTCCGGCTTTCCGGCCTTCTTTACTATAATATTCTTCGCCGTCAATATCACAGCCACCGAGTTCAGCGCCGTGTACTTCTCTATTTCCCCGGCGATCTGGCGCCGCAATTCGGCAAATACCTCCGGTATTCTGTATCCGTAATACAGCACGATGTCCATTTCTATGCGGATACCGTCTTCGGCTTTGTCGGCGCGAAAGCGCGTGATCCGGGACACCGCCGCGTTTTCCCGGGCGGCGTGCTCCGCCAGCTGATAAATCGTATAGTCCGAGATGGTGAACCGGCCCAGATAGCTGTAAGTGGGCCGTATCACCGATTTCTCGCCCATTGTCTCAAAACTGCCCGCGCCGCGGCGCCGAAGTATATTGAGCGGGTCCAGCATAACGCCGGAAAAGTTTTTCTTAAGTTCCAGCGTGGGGACGGGGACAACGTGCTTGCCCTCCATCCTGCGCGTATTCAGTGCCTGCTGTATTTCGTACGGGCTGGAAACATCCTGGATATAGATCGTTTCATTGATCTCGCCAAGTCCCAGCCGCGCCGCTATTTTTTGCACCATGGCGTCCGACGTACCGAGGATCAGCACGCTTTCCGCCTTGTTTTCTTTCAATGCACTGCGCAACTCGAACGCGTGGGCGTCTTCGGTCAATACCGCCGTCTTGATGGCGGCCACCCGGGTCTTTTCCGCTTTGGCGGAACGTCCCGCCAGCACGGAATTGCCCTTTATGAGCAGCCCGTCGTCAATAACGTACTCGATATTATGCTCCTTCGCGACCCACAGCGAGCGGTGGCTTTTTCCCGTCCCGCTGGCGCCGACCAGCGCACAAACGTGCATTCACTCACTCCTCGGTCCGGTCTTCAGCATCACCCGAAGTCTCATCGGTCACTTCCTCGTCAGCGCCTGCTTCCGCATCAGCGCCTGCTCCCGCGTCGTTTTCCGGAACAGCGCTCTCTTCACCTTCGTCAAACGTGGTGGCGGCGCAGTCGGCAATATAGTTCTCCGCCGTTGCCCGCATCAGCGTCACGCCGCGCGTTGCCCGCCCGAAAATACTGATGTCTTTAACATGCACGCGGATGATCGTTCCGTTGCTGGTGATGATCATCACGTCGTTGTCATCGTCGACCATCAGCATGCTGACCAGGCTGCCGGTCTTCTCAGAGATCTTATACGTGATAATACCTTTACCGCCGCGGCCCTGCAGCCGGTAATCCTCGATACGCCCGCGTTTGCCGAAGCCGAATTCGCTGATAAGCAGCGGCGTCTTGCCTTCTTTGCACAGATCCATGCCGATCACATAATCGTTCTCTTTCAGCGTGATGCCGCGCACACCCATAGAGGCTCTGCCGGTCTCGCGCACGTCTTCCTGCTCAAAGCGTATCGACATGCCGCCGTGCGTCACCATCATGATATCTTCGTCGTTGGCCAGGCGTACATTGACGATCTTGTCCCCGTCGCGCAGGTCGATGGCAATGATGCCCGACGCCCGCACGTTGGCATACGCGGACAACGCGGTCTTCTTGATCAGTCCGTTTCTGGTGCCGAAGATCAGGTATTTCGCGTCCTCGAAGCTGCGGATCGCGATCACCGACGCGACCTTCTCGCCCTCGGTAAACCTCAGCAGGTTCACCACCGCGGTGCCCTTGGCCGTGCGGCCCGCATCCGGGATCTCGTATCCTTTAAGCGAATACATCCGGCCTTTATCTGTAATAAACAGCAGCGTGTCGTGGGACGACGTGATCATCAGCTGCTCTACGAAGTCCTCCTCGCGGGTCCCGGCGCCGGTAATACCCTTGCCGCCGCGATGCTGCGCTTTGTACGTATCCGCCGAAGTACGCTTAATATATCCGAGATGCGTCAGCGTGATAGCGATATCGTGCTCGTTGATCAGGTCTTCCAGATCGATCTCGCCCTCGTACGGCAGTATCCGCGTCCGGCGTTCGTCCGCGTACTGCGCCTTCACCGCCAGTATCTCGTCTTTAACAACTCCCATAAGTTTCTTCTCATCCTCCAGGATGCCGCGGAAATACGCGATCTCTTCCTGCTTTGCCTTGTATTCCTCCAGGACCTTGTCTTTTTCGATCCCGGTCAAACGGCCCAGCCGCATATCTACGATATACTGCGCCTGCCGTTCGGTGAAATCAAACCGCGCCATCAATCCGGCTTTGGCGTCCGGCTCGGTGCGGGACTCGCGGATGATCCGTATCACTTCGTCAATATGATCCAGCGCGATCAGCGTGCCTTCCAAAATATGCGCGCGGTCAAGATCTTTGTCCAGATCGAACTGCGTGCGGCGGCGGACAACGGATTCCTGGTGCTTTATGTAGTACTCCAGCGCTTCCTTCAGGTTGACGATCCGGGGCTGGTAACCGCCGCCCTCTCCCGGAACGCAGGTCAGCATATTGACACAGAATGCCGTCTCCAGATCAGTGTATTTATAGAGCTGGTTGAGCAGCACGTTGGCGTTGGCATCTTTTTTAAGCTCGATGACGATACGTATGCCCGCCTTGCTGTACTCGTCGCGCAGACCGCTTATGGAGTCAACGCGCTTGTCCTTGATCAGGTCCGCAATGCGCGCCACCAGCGCGGCGTTGTTGACCATGTACGGCAATTCCGTGACCACGATCTGCTGCCTGCCGTTGGGCAGTTCCTCAATATCGCATTTGGCGCGGACGATTATCCTGCCTCTGCCCGTCAGGTACGCCTCGCGGATGCCCTGCTTGCCCATGATGTTGCCCGCGGTGGGAAAATCCGGGCCTTTAATGTACTGCATCAGGCCGTCAACGGAGATCTCCGGATCGTCGATCAGCGCCACCACGCCGTCAATAACTTCGCCCAGGTTATGCGGCGGAATGTTCGTAGCCATACCGACGGCAATACCTGACGAGCCGTTGACCAGCAGATTCGGAAAACGCGAGGGCAGCACTACCGGCTCTTCTTCGTGTTCGTCGAAGTTGGGCTTGAAGTCAACCGTATTCTTGTTGATATCCGCCACCATTTCGAGCGCGATCTTCGTAAGCCTAGCCTCAGTGTAACGCATCGCGGCGGGCGGGTCGTTGTCGCGGGAACCGAAGTTGCCGTTTCCGTCTACCAGCACCGCGCGCATCGAGAAATCCTGCGCCAGTCTCACCAGCGCGTCGTATATCGCCGCGTCGCCGTGGGGGTGATATTTACCCATTACCACACCGACGGTGGTCGCGCACTTTCTGTATGCTTTGTCCGGCGTGTACCCTTCTTCAAACATCGTGTAGATGATCCTTCTGTGCACCGGCTTCAGACCGTCGCGCACATCCGGGACCGCGCGGTCCACAATAACGCTCATAGCATATTCTATGAACGACTGTTTCATCTCTTTTTCTATATCTCTGGGTACTACTTTGTGCTGTACGCGAAACGCCTCTGAGTTTTTGTCTTCTTCTTTTTTGATCATCGGTCCGGTCTCCTTGGTATAATTGCGGTATGATTTCCGTTGTTCCGCCCGGCGGAACAGAGGGTATGCCTCACCGCGGATTATACCATTTTTACCGGTCCCGTTTCAACCGCTTTTTGCGCCTGATTTTTGCCTGTTTCTTCAAAAACCGCGCCGTATGCCCGTTTTAGCCTCAGGGCTCCGAATTTCGACATAAGGTCGAATTTCATGCCCGCATCGCTTCTATGCGGCTTTTTGCGCGTTTACGGCAGACCGTGTATCCTCTCCTTTCTGGACCTGTATTTTGATCTCCAGAAACTTGTCCGTGTTTATCTGCCCGGTGAGTACCCGCAGACCGCTTTTTCGGGCTATGTCGGCAATACTTTTTGCGGCTCTGATAAGCTGCCGCATTTTGTCCGCCGCCAGGATCTCCCGGCTGCTCTTTTTCATTGTCCGGTTCCAGTCTTCGTAATCGGAGATCTTTTGCGCCAGTTTGCGCCGCAGATCGCCGCTGTCTCTCAGGATCGCCTCGACTTCCTCTTCTGTCTCTTTTACCGTCAATTTGTTCTCAATTATGCTCGTGACCACCGCTTTTTGCAGCTTTTCGTCAATGATCTTCATCACCTCCCGGGCATGCCTCTCCGAAACGTCGTTGTCCTTGATCAGCCTCCGGACCGCCGGCGTAAGCGTCAGCAGCCGTATCTTATTTGAAATGTATCCCTGGCTCTTGCCCAGCGTGCGGGCCAGCTCCCCCTGCGAAACTTCCATCGATTCCAAAATACTTCGGTAACTTTCCGCCTCGTCCAGAAAATGCATCCCTGCAAGCCCTTCGCTCAGCATCCGGACCAGGCCGGGATCGCCGCTCTCCGGGTTATACACCACCGCGGGTATCTCTTTTAGACCGGCTTTCCGCGCCGCCACGACCCGGCGTTTGCCGGTTATCAGTTCGTACATTCCGTTTTCCTCGGCAGATACGCAGATCGGAGAGCGCACGCCGTTTTTCTCAATGGAGCGCACCAGCGCCCGCATGCCTCTCCCTATACTTATATTCTGTACAAATATTCCGCTCCGTATCAAGCAGAGAGGTATTTTAATGACCAGATTTGAGCCGTCGCTCCTGTCTTTCGTTTTCGGGGACAATACATCCCGCATCGTTACTGTTTCCATACCGATCACCCTTTTGCTTATCTTGTTTTCTTTCGGTTTCGACGAACGTCGACCCGGCCCGGGCGCAGGCGTCAACGTTTCTGTGCCTCAACTATACTCCGCCTTTCCGGAAAATAAAAGCGAAACAGTTCGACGCATTTCGACAAAATTCGACATTTTTCGACAAAGTTTTTTCAATATTGCGGCAATTTGCTGCAAAAATCGCAATAATATAAAATTGCCCGTCCATCCTTTTCAAAGGTGGTACGGGCAATATAA
>CACZOW010000017.1 GCA_902782885.1 uncultured Ruminococcus sp.
GGCTGGCGGGACGCTGCCGGTTCGAGAGCGGCGACCTGCTGCTGCCGGTCTCCGCGCGCTCCGGCAGGGATGACATCTACCTGCCCTGCGGTTCCTACGCGGCGCTCAGAGGCAATACAGACTGAACGTATGAATAACGATCCCGGCAATATCAGCTCCCGATTTCAAATCCTGTATGAGGACAACCATCTGATATCCGTAGTCAAACCTGCCGGGATATTGTCCCAGAGCGACGGAAGCGGCGCGGAGGATATGATCACGCTTTTGTCGGACGACATCGCGCGCCGCCGCGGCAAACCGGGCAGGGCATTCGTGGGCCTGATACACCGGCTGGACCGCAACGTAGGCGGCACGATGTTTTTTGCCAAAACGTCCAAGGGCGCTTCCCGGGCGAGCGAAGATATGCGCACGGGCAATTTTTACAAAGGCTACCTGGCGCTTACCGCCGGCTGGCTTGCCGGCGAAGAGGGCTGGCTGCGGCATCGCCTTGAAAAAGACGCGAAACAAAACCGTGTTTTTCCTTCCGAACAGGGCCGCGATTGCATCCTGTATTATAGGCGGCTGTGCGGCATACCGGAAAGCGGCGAGCTTCCGGAGCGCACGGTATATTTCGCGGTGCCGGTCACCGGCCGGGCGCACCAGATCCGGGCGCAGTTTGCATTGTCCGGCGCACCGCTGCTGGGGGACAATAAGTACGGGACCGGCATGTTGACGAGGCGCCATGAACTCGGCCTGTGGTCCGCACTGGCGTCCGTGCGCAAGACCGTGGACCGCGGCGAACGGATATGGGTGAACGCGCTTCCGGATGGCGCGCTCTGGCGCGACGGGGACGGAAAACTGCCCGGAGAAGCAGAAGCGTTCATTTGCTCCGATACGGTAAAAACGCTGCTTCCGGCTATTAAGAGTGAATGCGGATTCGGAGGAGACGACGATGACTGTTTTTAAACTGATCGCGACAGCCGCGTTCGGGCTGGAAGGCATCGTATCGCGGGAACTGGATTGGCTGGGCGCCGCGGACAAGACCGCAGAGAACGGCCGCGTACGCTTTTCCGGAGATCTGCGGATGGTTGCCCGGGCGAACCTGTGGCTGCGCACCGCGGACCGGGTACTGATACTGCTGGCGGAGGGCAAAGTCACCACATTCGAAGAACTGTTTCAGCTGGTATCGCAAATTCCGTTCGAGGAACTGATGCCCGCGGACGCGTGTTTCCCGGTGACCGGAAAATCCGTAAAATCCACGCTGTTCAGCGTGCCGGACTGCCAGGCGATCACAAAAAAAGCCGTGGTGGAACGGCTTAAGAAGCATTACGGGCTGGACTGGTTCCCGGAGACCGGACCTAAATACAAACTGGAAGTATCCATTCTCAACGACGTGGCGATGATCACGCTGGATACGTCCGGCGCGGGCCTTCACAAACGCGGCTATCGCAAGGAAACGGGTAAGGCGCCGATCCGGGAGACGCTGGCGGCGGGCATGGTGCTGGTGAGCCGCTGGAAAAAAGACCGCGCGCTGATCGATCCGTTCTGCGGAACCGGCACGATACCCATCGAGGCGGCAATGATCGCGCGCAACATCGCGCCCGGCCTGCGCCGCCATTTTGATTTTGAAAAATGGTCCTGTTTCGACGGAAATATCATTCTGGAAGAGCGCAAACGCGCGGAGTCTATGATCGACCGCGAAACGGAACTGAAGATATCAGGCTCGGATATCGACTACTTCGCGGTGAAGCAGGCGATGGACAATGCCGCGTTCATGGGCGTTGACGCCGATATCACGTTCCAGAAACTGGACTTCCGGGCGGTATTGTCCGGGGCAAAATACGGATTTATCATCACCAACCCGCCTTACGGCGAACGGCTGGGCGAGGAGAAGGAAATACGCGAACTGTACCGCGCAATGGGGGAACATTTTAAAAAGTTTCCTACCTGGTCGTTCTACGTGATCACGTCATATCCGGAGTTCGAGAAAATTTTCGGCCGGCGGGCGGACAAAAAGCGCAAGCTTTACAACGGCATGCTGCAGTGCAATTTTTATCAATTATACGGACCTAAGCCGGTACGGCGCGACGCGCCCGCCGCGGAGCCGGAAACGCACGGAGAGGAGACAGATCAATGAAACTGACCGCTACAAAAAAGTTCCATTCCGGCCCGATAAGCAGTAAACTGGCTTCGAATTTCATCGAGCTGGGCTACGGGCTCCAGGTGGAAGGCATGGCCGCGGAGATGTTTTTCAACCGCAGCTTCGAGCCGTTCTATCCGTACCGGATGATCAACAAACTCTGGTTCGATCTGCTGGAGGATGAGCGCGATCTGTCTTCACGCTGCGAAACCGACTGGCGCGTTTTCGACTGGTATCACTCGTCCTTCGAACATAATGCCTGGTTCGCGTTTCCGGGCACCGCGGGTTACCAGGAGATCCGGGACGATTCCACATTTGTGATCGCGGATTCGCCGCTCGCTGACGTGCATATCGCGCAGGTGGAGGATAACAATCACGGCCGGTTCGCGATGAAGGTCACGAACCGTTCGGCAAAGCAGGGCGGACTGGCGCAGGACGGCAAATACTGTTTCCCGGGCGTAGAGTACCGTTTCAGGGGCAAGGTACGCAAATTGTCCGGCGTCGGAACGCTGCGCGCGGCGCTCTTTTGCGAAGGCACGGTCGACGAACCGGTCTGCGTGGCGGAACTCGGCGATGTCACCGGCGATTATACCGAAGTCGCCGCGGAGCTCCGTGTGAAGCTGGAGGGCAGATACACGTTCGTGCTGTTGACGCCCTCAGGGTCTGAATATGTGTGCGACGATTTCTCGTTGACGCCGGGCGACGCGGTGCGGGGCTTTAAAAAGAATGCGGTGGAAGCGGGCAGATATGTGTCGCCCAAAGTGATCCGCTGGCCGGGCGGCTGTTTCGCGTCGTTTTATGACTGGCGTTCCGGCGTGGGACCCGTGCGGCTGCCCTCGTACTCGTATTTCTGGGGCGGAATGCAGTATAACGATATAGGCACGGACGAGTTGGCAACGTACGCGGAGGCCGTGGGCGGCGAGTCGATGATCTGCGTCAATATGTACCACCCGTTTAAACGCTTTTTCGATTATGTGCCGCCGGAGTCGCTGGACGGCGACCCCAACGACCGGACGCTCCGCGCCGCGCTGCACGGCCGGGATCTGATACAGTTCTCAAATATCGAACAGGGCGCAAAAGACGCGGCGGCATGGGTGGAATACTGTAACGGCGACGCGTCTACCGAGGGAGGACGGATGCGTATCGCGAACGGCCGCGAAAAGCCTTACAACGTCCGTTACTGGGAGATGGACAACGAATGCCACCGCTGGTTCCGCCCGGATGAATATGCGCGCACCTGCGTGCTCTATTCGCGGGCAATGAAGGCCGTGGATCCGTCTATCAAGATCGGCATGATCTCGTACTGCTACGGGAACGAGGCGCTTTCCGGAATGCTGGAGATCGCCGGAGAAGATATCGACTTCCTGGCGGACCGGGGCTTCGAGGAAAGCGATCTGGAGTATAAACTTGCGCTGATCACCGGTTACAATCAGAAGCACGGTACGGACATAAAATACTGCAACACCGAGTGGCTGCCGCTTAACGGCGCGGACTTGTACAACATGGTGCCCCGCTCCGAAACGCACACCAACAAATGCTTCATGTTCAGCAAATGGTCGTACGCTCTCGACGCGGCGGCAACGCTGATGATGTGGCAGCGGCACGGGGATATCGTCGATTTCGTCAATTTCAACAATCTGGCCAATACCCACTCACAGTCGGTGATCGAGACTCCGAAAGAAGGTGCGTTCGTGACGGCGCCCGGCATGATGATGCACCGCTTTGCGAATACGAAGGCGTACCGCACGCTGATACTTGACGGGTACCACGCAAACCGTACCGACCCGCTGCAGGTGCAGCTATCGGTCAACGTATCCGGCGACACGCTCGTGCTTAACGTGCTTTCCCGCACTGAGGACGGCGGGGAACTGGACCTGGATCTTTCCGCGTTCAATGTGACGGACGGCGAGTACGGCGGCGTAATGCTGTGCGGCGACAGCCTGCTGTCAATGAACCGGCTGAACGACCGCCGGGTGCGTGAAGACTTCGTTTCGGTGCGCGTCAATGCCGGAATGCTGTCAATGCACGTAAGACCCTTGTCGTTTGCGGAATACCTGATACCGTTCAATGTAAATGTCGACCTGAGTGCCGGGGTAAATGAGGCTTGA
>CACZOW010000018.1 GCA_902782885.1 uncultured Ruminococcus sp.
TATGTAATAGTCGTACTTTTCCGCGTCCGGAGAAGGGCGCACGTAAAACAGTATCGGTCTGGTCCATTTATGCACCTTTCCGTCAACAGTGCCGTGCTCCGCTTTCAGCGCAATTTCCCGGTAATACGGCAACAGCGCTTCGGCCGCTTCCCAAAACTCAGCGCCGTACCCGGAGTCCGGTACCGCGGTGGGCGTCGACGCGGGGTCAACACCATCCGTGAAGACCGCGCCGGTCTCTTCCGGAGTGCACGTCGGAGCCCCGGAGCGCGCCGAAGTAGAGACCGGGGCCGGTGTTTCCGACCTCCCGCATCCGGTAAAAAGACAGGCAAACAATAAAACCGCCGCCAGGGTCGCCGTGATCAGCGGCCCCCGCCGCGGTCTTACCGATAATTCAGCGCAAAAGACGTCAGCCATTCATATAATCGTCCGTAACGAATTTCACTATACCGGACACCAGTTTGTCCTGATACTCAGGCGTGTTGAGGCGCACGTCTTCGTCCGGATTGCTGATGAAGCCGCACTCGATGATAAACGTAGTGTGGTCGCGCCAGTTGATGCCGGTGTAGTTATCGCTTTTGTTGACGCTGCGCTTTTTAGCGCCGGTAGCGGCAATGATCCGATCCAGCAGTTTCTGCCCCAGCGCCAGATCGGTCTTGGAACGCTGGGCGTATTCCGCGGTATTGTCACCGACGCCGCGCACATACAGTTCAACACCGTTTACGGAAGTATTGTCCGAACCGTTGCAGTGAATGTTGAACGTCAGCACGCAGCCGGCTTCATTTGCCATGAGCGCACGCTCGCGGTTGGAGATGCGTGAGGAGTTGTCGACGCGGCTCATCACCACCGTGGCGCCCAGCGCCTCCAGCGCGTCCCTGAGCTTGAGGCCGATCTCCAGATTGATCACATACTCCGTTTTTTTGGTGGAAATGCCCGTGGTACCGGATGTAGCTTTAGCCTTCATCGTGGTGTTGTTGACGCTGGAATTGGCCTCGGGGCCCCACGGCGCGCAGGGTTCCTTTTCAGTGAGACCGGTATCCTGATGTCCGGGATCAACGCAGATCACTACTCCGGCGAGCGGTCCTTTTCCGGGCGCGTCCGTGGGCTGCGGCGTTCGGGGTATCGGCGTCACTTCACTTTCGGAAGTACCCGGGAGCGTGTTGACAACACCGTCCGGCGTGGCACCCTGATCCGGTGTGAAAACGGCAACATTTCCGGACGTGTTCAGCGGGACCGCCGTAGGAGCGCCGACGTTAGACGTGATACAGCCGGAAAGCAGCAGTACCGGAACCAGCAATACCAGCAGAAAGACCCGTTTCATCTCGAGTTACCTCATTACCTCAAATGTGTACCTGCCCGGAGCCAGATCGATGACCGTGCGTCCGCAGCACTGCGCGAAATCGGTGATCGGGCTCACGGTGCCGTTGATCGTGACCGTGCGCGCCGATTCGTCAAATACCGGCAGATACAGCGTGGCATACGCGCCTTCCGGCACAGATACGTTATAAGTGAACGAATCGTCTTCCATCGACCAGGATGCCGCGATCATTCCGGCGGCGGACTTATAGCTGCCGCGCACCCAGGTAATGTGCGTCTGGCCCTTGGGCATCTCTTCAGGGGTACGGGTATCCGGAGTGGGACGCAGGATTATATGCCGGAAGCCCGGATCCGCGTCGTCGCAGTCGATGCCCAGCATGTATTTGTACATCCATTCCTCTACGGAACCGTACGCGTAGTGGTTGAAGGAGTTCATGCCCACGTTGCCGAAACCCTTGTCCAGGGTGTACGAATTCCAGCGTTCCCAGATCGTCGTCGCGCCCTGGTATACGCTGTACAGCCAGGACGGGTTGTCGGTCTGAAGCAGCAGCGAATATGCCAGATTGTCCAGACCAAGCATGCTGAGAGAGGTGTTGAGCAGACCGGTGCCGACGAAACCGGTGCTGAGGCGGTAGCCGTTGTCCTTTATCTTGCGGGCCAGGTCCTGCTTGGCCGTTTCCACGTAGGCTTCGGGCAGCATGCCGAAGCGCAGCGCCAGGATGTACGCGGTCTGGGAGGTCTGGGTGAGCTTGCCGCGCTTCATGTAAGTGCGCTGGAAGTGGCGGCGGATCTTTTCGTACAGTTTGCGGTACGATGCGGCTTTGCGGGTCTTCCCCAGCACGGCCGAAAGTTTTTCCATGAGCAGCGCGTCGTAAGCGTAGTAACAGATGCTTATCAGCCGGCCGTCCGTGGGCTCGTACGCCAGCCAGTCGCCGTATCCGGGGTTCGGGCCGTTCAGTTTGGAGGCGGACAAATATTTCATGTATTTTTCCAGGGACGGGTACGTGTCGCGGACGATCTTGACGTCGCCGTACATACGGTACATGGTGTAGGCAACGATGATCGGCGCGTCGCCCCAGGCGGCGTTGCCCTCGCCTACGATGCGCATACGGGGAATGACGTCGGAATACGCGCCGGCTTCAGACTGGCTGTCCGCGGCGTCCCGCAGCCATTTGCGGAAGAAGCCCAGCACTTCGGCGTTAAAGGCCGCAGTGCCGCAGAAGATCTGCGTGTCGCCGGTCCAGCCCAGGCGCTCGTCGCGCTGCGGGCAGTCAGTAGGAATGCTCAGATAATTGCCGCGCTGGCCCCAGAGAATATTCGAGATCAGCTTGTTGATGTCTTTGGAAGAGGTCTCGAGGAAACCGGTCTCGGGCGTTTCCGAACCAACCACGTCCGCTTTGAGAGACAGGATCTCCACGTCGCCGTCGGCAGTGAGTTCGATATATCTGAATCCGTAGAACGTGAATGTGGGATGATAGCTCTCAGGGGCGCCGCCCGCCAGGATGTACGTGCCGCGGGCTTTAGCGGACCGGTAGTTGGCCGTATAGATGGAACCTTCGGGGCCGTCGTTGCCGCGGCTCTTAAGGCCGGAGTCGTTGAGCATTTCGGCATAGCGCGCGGTGAGCCGTGTGCCCTTCCTGCCGGAAACGGTGAAATTGATCCAGCCCACCATATTCTGTCCCATATCGTAAACGAACGTCTCGCCTTTTTTGAGTGTCACGGCGCGGGGCTTTTTAACGGTCTCATCGACGATGATCCTGCCGAAATCGTTGCCTTCGAGCTGTTCCACAGCGCTGTATTTCGTGAGCAGCACCGGTTTCATCGTGATCCTGCGGACACGTATCGCGGGACCGACGTTTTTGGAAATTACGCCCGTAAAGTCATCGAAGCGCACCGCTTTTTTCCAGCCCGTGAGCCGGCGTCCGGGCAGAGACAGCGATTCCAGCGTGCCTCTGGTGGCGTCGTATACTTCGCCGTCCCAGATCTCCGCGGCCAGTATCGGACCGGCAATACTTGAATCCCAGTCGGTGCCGGTGGTGATCGTTTCGGCGGTGCCGTCCGCGTATGTAAGTTCCAGTACGGCGTTGAAGGCAACTTTATGCTTTCCGTACGTATTGCAGGCAATGCGCCCCTGGTACCAGCCTCCGGAAACGGCGGCGGCAATGCAGTTTATGCCGTTTTCAGACAGGTACGGCGTCAGATTGTAGCTGTAATAAAGCACGCGCTTCGAGAAATCGGTCCAGCCGGGTTTAAGTTCGTCGTACTTGACGGAGCTGCCGCTTTTACGTCCGACGCGGGCGCCGTTGACGTAGAGTTCGAAATTACCGAGAGCCGTAGCGTGGACAGTGCATTTGACCGGCTTTTTTGCGGAGGAACCGAACTTTTTGCGAAATACCGGAAGTCCGTCTCCCGTATCGATCTCGCTGTAGCGGTCCCAGCCTTCGCGGTTTTCCCACGGGTTAACGATCTTTCCTTCCGCGTCAACAGTAATAAAACTGTCGTCCAGCGCGATCCAGGTGCTGTCTCTAAACTTTTTGTCAGATTGCGCCTTCAAAATAAATCACTCCTGTCTGTTATTATTGTGTTAAGTATATCCAAAGCGTTCTTTGAAATCAATTCTTTTTTGTGCTTTTTGTCCACGCGATGCCGCCCTTCCGAAGGAAGTGAATAACGCATTATGCCGAAATTCGCGCCCATAGGCTGGAAATCCGGCCCCTGATACCCCGACGCGTACGAGGCGAGCGCACCGATCTGCGTGCTCTGCGGAAGCCTGAACGGAGGCAGTCCCTTTACGCCGCACGCTGCGTTTAAGCCCGCGATCAGCCCGGAGGACGCGGATTCGATATAACCTTCCACGCCTGTGATCTGGCCCGCGAAATAAACGGGTATACGCGCGCCGAAAACGCCGGGATCGAGCACTCGGAACGTGTCGTCCAGCAATCCCGGAGATTTGATATATGTGTTCTTATGCATCACGCCATAGCGCGCGTACTCCGCGTTCCTGAGCGCAGGAATCAGACCGAAAACGCGTTTCTGCTCGCCGAATTTCAAACGCGTCTGAAAGCCCACTATATTGTAGAGCGTATCCGCGGAATCGTCACGCCGGAGCTGCACCACCGCGTAATACTTTTCCCCGGTCTCCGGATTGCGGATGCCCACGGGCTTCATCGGCCCGTACCTGAGCGTATCGAAGCCTCTCGCGGCCATCACTTCCACCGGCATGCAGCCTTCATATACGCACGCGGCGTCAAAATCCTTCACTTCCGCGCACTGCGCTCCGGTGAGCTCGCGGTAGAACTCGCGGTACTCCGGCTCCGAGATCGGACAATTAATATAATCCGACTCCCCTTTGTCATAACGCGACGCATAAAACGCGTGATCGAAATCTATGCTCTCTTTGAACACCAGCGGCGCCGCGGCATCAAAAAAGCTGAGAGATTCCTCTCCCAGCGCATGTTTTATTGCTTCGGCGAGCGGTTCGTCGGTGAGCGGTCCGGTGGCAATTATCACTGCCTCGCAGTCCGGATACGCCGCGATCTCGGCAACGGACAATACGGTCTTTTCTATGATCTCAACATTCGGCATTGACGCGAGCGTTTCCGTCACGGCAGCGGAGAAGCGGTCCCGGTCAACGGCCAGCGCGCCGCCCGCGGGCACTTTGTTGACGTCCGCCGCCCGCAATACCAGCGAGCCCAGCCGGCGCATCTCTTCTTTCAAAAGGCCCGAAGCGGAATTCACATCCGCGGCTTTAAAGGAATTGCTGCAGACCAGTTCGCACAACAGATCGCTGTGGTGTGCCGGAGATCTTCGCTCCGGCTTCATATCCGCCAGTTTGACACTGACGCCGCGGACCGAGAGCTGGAACGCCGCTTCACATCCTGCGAGACCGCCGCCTACTACATATACAGCCATTCTCAGACCTCTTGATCTTCCGCGCCGGTATTGCCGCCTTCGGCGCCGTCCTGCACGTCTTTTTTATCCGCGCGCTTCGAACGGCCGTACTGCTTGTAATCGCATTCCTTGTTGCTGCAGGACACGAAGCGCTTGCCGGATTTATTGTATACGTATTCCAGATGTTTGCCGCATTTCGGACATTTTTCGCCGGTTGGCACGTTCCAGCTGATGAATTTGCATTCGGGGTAGCCGCTGCAGGAAATGTATTTTTTGCCCGTTTTGGAATGGCGGTAAATGAGCGGTTTGCCGCATTCGGGGCAGTTCACGCCCACGTTCTCCACGATGGATTTCGTGTTGCGGCAGGACGGGAAGCCCGGACATGCCAGGAATCTGCCGTTGCGGCCCTGTTTATATACCATCATGCGGCCGCACTTGTCGCAGACCACGTCGCTGACTTCATCCGGGACTTTGACCCGCGCGGTCTCGTCCAGCGCCTTTTTAAGTTCCGATTCAAGGCCGCCGTAGAATTCGCTGATGACGTCTTTCCATTGACGCTCGCCCTGCGCCACTTTGTCCAGCTGTTCCTCCACGCCCGCCGTAAAGGAGACGTCCACGATATTCGGGAACGCGCCGTTAAGATAAGTGTTGACGGTCTTGCCCAGTTCGGTAGGTATGAGCAGTTTCTTTTCGCGCACAACGTAATCGCGCGTGAACACCACGGAGATGATCTGCGCGTACGTACTGGGACGCCCGATGCCGTAATCGGTGAGCGTCTTGATCAGCGAGGCTTCCGTATAGCGGGAAGGCGGTTCGGTAAAATGCTGTTCCGCTTCCACGCCTTCGGATGCCAGTATCTCGTCTTCTCTGAGCTTGGGCAGTTTGCCTTCCGCTTCCGTTTTCTGATCCTGGCGCTCTTCGTATACTTTGGTATAACCCGGGAATACCGGCGTCGATCCGGATGCTTTAAACAGGCTCGTGCCCGCGAGAATATCAACGTTGCACACGTCGAATACGGCGTCCGCCATCTGGCTGGCAATGAACCGCTCGTAAATAAGTTTGTACAGCCGGTACTGGTCGCTGGTAAGCCGGGCCTTCACTTTATCGGGCGTATAGTCAATGTGCGTCGGCCGGATCGCTTCATGGGCGTCCTGCGCCGAATTCTTGTTTTTATACACGCGGCGGAAACCGGGCAGATACTTTTCACCGTATTCGGCGGCAATATACTGTCTCGCGGCATCCTGCGCTTCTTCGGATACGCGCGTGGAGTCGGTACGTATATACGTCACGAGACCGGTGGCGCCCGACGCGTCAACGGCAACGCCTTCATACAGCGACTGCACCACGGACATAGTCTTGGCCGACGGGAAATTCAGCCGGCGCGACGCTTCCTGCTGCAGCGTACTGGTGATGAACGGCGGTGCGGGCGGACGCTTTTTTGAAGTGTTCTTTACGCTCTTAACGGTAAACGTGCCGTTCTTAACGTCTTCCAGCACTTTATCCGCATCCGCTTTGGAAGCGAGATTTTTCTTTTTGCCGTCGGCGCCGCCGTAATATTTCGCCTCGAAACGGTCAGACGCTTTGGGCGCGTCGGTGATCTTCGAAAGCTTCGCGGTGACGTTCCAGTACTCTTTGGGTTTGAACTCGTCGATCTCGGCCTCGCGGTCGCAGATCAGCCGCAGTACGACAGACTGCACGCGCCCCGCGCTGAGACCTTTTTTTACCTTGCGCCAGAGCACCGGGCTGATCTCGTAACCCACCAGCCGGTCCAGCACGCGGCGGGCCTGGTACGCGTTGACCAGATTGAGGTCAACGGTGCGCGGCGTCTTGACGGACTCCTGAACCACCTTTTTTGTGATCTCCTGGAACGTGACGCGGCAGACCTGTGCGTTGTCGATGCCCAGAAGATACTCGAGGTGCCACGCGATAGCCTCTCCTTCGCGGTCCGGGTCGGTCGCAATGAGCACTTTCTTCGCGGCGCCGGCATCGTCCCGGAGCATTTTTATTATATCGGATTTTCCGCGTATATTCGCATATTGAGGTTCAAAACCGTTGTCGATATCTATCGAAAGCTTGCTGGCGGGAAGGTCTCTCAAATGACCCACGCAGGCGTCGACTTTATACCTGCTGCCGAGAAAGCGGCCAATATTCTTTGCCTTGGAAGGCGACTCTACGATCACTAAATAATCTGCCATCAACTTACATCTCCCTGCCTGTTACCGGCAATGATATAATACACTCATCGGCCAGCCGTGTAAAGTGAAAAAAAACGCACAATGAATCCTGCATATCAGGCTATTTCCCGGGATGCGGCTATTTTGCGATGCTGTAATCGCCGTAATCGTTCCTCCGCACGATGCCGCGGATCTCCAGCATCGTCAGCGAACCGGCCACTGTGCCGGCATCCAGTTCGGTCTTTTCGGCGATCGCTTCAGCGTTGTCAGAGCCCTTCATTACGGCGTCGGCCACACGTCCAAGAGGATACGGCAGCCCGATCAGCCAGCCGTTGCTGACCGCGCCGTGTGCTTTGCCGCCTTCCGGATCGATCCCCAGTTCATCATATATCACGCCGATATCCGTAACGCAGATCGCGCCCTGACGGATCAGTTCGTTGCAGCCGTATGCCATCGGGTTCCGCACGTCGCCGGGGAGCGCAAATACGGTCCGGTCCGCTTCGATCGCCTTATCCGCCGTGATGAGCGCCCCGGAACGGTGCGCCGCCTCGACGACCAGCGTCGCCTGACAGAGCCCCGCTATAATGCGGTTGCGCGCCGGGAACAGCTGACGCGCGGGGATGCAGCCCGGCGGGGACTCGGACAACACGCACCCTCCCTTTCCTATTATGTCGTTATACAGTTTCTTATGTTCCCGGGGATAAACTACATCCGCGCCGGATGCCAGGACCGCGACAGTCCGACCTCCCGCGCCCAGCGCGCCCCTGTGCGCCGCGCCGTCGCAGCCCAGCGCCAATCCGGACACAACGATCACGCCCCGCTTTGCGAGTTCGTACGCGTATTGACGCGAATTGACTTCGCCCGAACCGGAACAGTGACGCGAGCCCACGATCGCGACGGCGATATCGTCTTCGCGCGGCAGCGCCGCTTTGTCCCCGTAATAATACAGCACCAGCGGACATGCCGCGGGCAGATGTTTGAGCAGTTCGGGATAATCCGGATCAGAGTATGTCAGGATATTCATTCCGGACTCCTGCGCCTTGCGGTAAAACCCCAGAGCCGTTTCCGCCAGTTCCCGGTCCGCAAATTTACCCGCGGCTTTCGGGAACTCCGATAAAGACCCCGGCTTTTCTCCCCGCGAAAAAGCGTCGTAAATGCCCGCGTTGGTGCCGAATTCCGACAAAAGCGCGCGATAGATCCGGTAATTCGGGCTGCCCAGCAGGCTGAGCCATATCATAACGATCTTTTCGTTGACGTCACGCAGCATTTTCCTGATACCCCCTGTCCCCGAAAAGCCTGGCATCCATGGAACGGTACGAGAGCGCTTCCGCCATATCGTCCTCCCCGACCGTTTCGTGTCCGTTCATGTCCGCGACCGTGCGCGACACCGCCATTATTTTGTTATACGCCCGGACGCTGGATGACAATTTTTCCGCACCCGTCTCCAGCAGTTTCTCCGCTTTCGGTGAAAGACAGCATACTCCGCTCAGTTCGTCTCCGGTCAATCCGGCGTACGAATCTCCGCCGATATTATGATACTTTAAACGTTCCTTCTGCAGCGCCCGCACCGCGGCGACGCGCGCCTTTACGGTCTCAGCGCTCTCGCCGCCGGCGGAAACAAGTTCCGGATATTCCGGGGATCTCACCGGTATGTGCATGTCGATGCGGTCGATCACCGGCCGCGACAGTCGGCCCAGCGTGGAGGAAACCATTCTGGGCGTGCAGGTGCATTTTTCGTGACCTTCGAAAAAGTTGCCGCAGCGGCAGGGATTGGCCGCCATTATCAGCATAAAATCCGCGGGCAGTTTTTCAATGTGACCTACGCGGGATACATTGACCTCGCCCGAATCCATGGGCTGTCGCAGCGCGTCGATCACCTGCCGCTCCAGTTCCGTGGCCTCGTCCATAAACAGTACGCCCCGGTGCGCCAGCGAGATCTCCCCCGGCACCACCGGCCTGCCGCCGCCGATGAGCGCGGTTTTGGTTATACCGATATGGATCTCCCGGAACGGAGGGTCGTATATCAGCGGAGATTCGCTGTTCAACAGCCCGCTGAGACTGTATATCGAGGTAACGTCGTATATATCCTGTTTTTCCAGCGGGGGCAATATCGACCTGATGCTGTGCGCCAGCAGTGTCTTGCCGCTGCCCGCGGCGCCGAGCATCAGGAGGCCGTGCCTGCCGGAGGCGGCGATCTCAATGGCTCTCTTTGCCGTTTTATGCCCTTTTATGCTCTGAATACTGATGTAATTGCCGTCGCGATCGAAATCGCTCAAACGACCGATTACAGGCGTTATTTCGCGTTTTATTGCGGGTATCAGTTCGGAGAGACAGTTTACCGCGCGTATTCGCAGTCCTTCGAGGCCGGATACTTCGCCGAGATTGCCTGCGGGCAGCACCACGTCCCGTATGCCCTGCCGCATCGCGCTGACGCACATGGAGAACGCGCCCGCCACCGGCCGCACGCCGCCGGATAAAGATAACTCTCCAATGACCGCCATTCCATCCGTACATCCCGCGGGCAATTCTCCGCTCACCTCCAGCAGTCCGGCGGCAATTGCCAGATCGAATTCGGTGCCTTCCTTGCGCACGTCGGAAGGCGCCAGATTGACCGTGATACGGCCCTTGGGCAATTCATACCCGCAATATTTCATTGCCGCGCACACCCGGTTTTTTGATTCCTTTACCGAAGCGCCGGCAAGCCCGATGATGTTGAATTCGTTCATACCTTTAGCGACGTAAGTCTCCACTGTGGTGAGCAATCCCCTCACGCCGCTGATGCACACTGAATTAATGACAGATATCATAACGCTCCTCTCCATGCGCGCCCCGCCGCCGCGCTTATTCAAGGGAGAGGATACACTTTTTCGACGTACAGGCGCAACATATTTCCCGGGAAATATACAATGAAGAAAAAACAGCAGAAAACGTAGCTGTCTTCTGCTGTCTCGGCCTGTTCATGCCAATTATTATACGAACTGTTGCACTTCAGCGTGCTAAAGCGCGCGACGGTTCAGCGCTTTTCCTTCTTCTCGATCATCGTCTTAAGCTCGTCCATAAAAGAGTCCACGTCCTTGAACTGCTTATACACGGACGCGAAACGCACATACGCGACCTCGTCGAGATCCTTCAGCCGCGTCATAATAAGCTCGCCGATCTCTTTGGAACTGACTTCGCGCTTCATGGAGTTCAGGAGCTGCTGTTCGACCGATGCGGCAATCTCCTCCGCCTGAGCCAGCGAAACGGGGCGCTTCGCGCAAGCTTTCATGATGCAGTTGGTGATCTTGGCGCGCTCAAAAAGCTGACGGCTGCCGTCCTTTTTGATCACCATCAGCTGCGTATCTTCTATTTTCTCATAAGTGGTAAAGCGCGAGCCGCATTTAAGGCACTCCCGGCGGCGGCGGACCGCGGAATTGTCCTCGGCAGGGCGCGAATCGATCACTTTATCCTCGGTATGGGAACAATACGGGCATCTCATTTTAATACACTCCGGTCTGTCGGTAACAGGCGCCGCACACGGCACGATAGATCATTTTCAGAATTTCAGCAGCACGCCGTATCCGTCCGCCTGTCTGATAATATTATAATCGAATTCCGGCGGCAATTCAAGTGCGGAGAGGATCGATTCGCTCCCCCGGCCGCGGCGGTCGACCGCGCACAGATATCCGTGGCCGCTTGCGCACGCGGTCAATTCATACGGCCGGAGCACCGCGTCAGGCGCGGTATCGGCGCCGCGCGCGATTCGCA
>CACZOW010000019.1 GCA_902782885.1 uncultured Ruminococcus sp.
GCGAAATAATCGTGGAAAATAAGAAAGCCGTCTCGATTGAGACGGCTTTTTAAGTGGAGCGGGATACGAGACTCGGACTCGCGACTTTCACCTTGGCAAGGTGACACTCTACCACTGAGTTAATCCCGCGCACTATGCCCAGGGACAGAATTGAACTGCCCACACGGGGATTTTCAGTCCCCTGCTCTACCAACTGAGCTACCTGGGCATCTTTCAGAGCTTATCCCCAGCCTCTGAAATGGCGACCCGGATGGGGCTCGAACCCACGACCTCTAGCGTGACAGGCTAGCGTTCTAACCAACTGAACTACCGGGCCATATTGGTGGGAATTACAGGGATCGAACCTGTGACCCCCTGCTTGTAAGGCAGATGCTCTCCCAGCTGAGCTAAACTCCCATGCACAAGCTGTCCACTCATGCTGCCGGTTTTTCAACGCGGCTTGGCCATTATACTCTTGCGGTTCCGGGTTGTCAACACTTTTTTTGCGAGTTTTTCAACTTTTTTTCTGACGCGCTTTTCGATCGCTTTTCGGCGCTTGCCTTCGGGGGCGATCAGCGGTATAATTTACCGCGGAAAGGACGTCAGGTCCGCAATATGGAAAATGGTGAGTCAATGAAAAAGTACATCCTCGCCCTCGATGAGGGCACGACCAGCGCGCGCAGCATTCTGTTCGACAAAGAAATGAACATCGTTGCCATCGCGAAGAACGAAATACCGCAGATCTTCCCGAAACCCGGCTGGGTGGAACAGGACCCGCTGGAGATATACGCGAGCCAGTACGCTTCCATGACGGAGTGCGTTGCCCGCAGCGGAATAAGACCGGAAGAGATTGCCGCCGTAGGCATCACAAATCAGCGCGAGACCACTATAGTGTGGGAAAAAGCTACCGGGCGGCCGGTGTATAATGCCATCGTATGGCAATGCCGCCGCACCGCGGATATCTGCGGAGAACTCGAGCGGGCAGGCTGTGCGGAACTTATAAGCAGTATTACAGGTCTGAAGATCGACGCGTACTTCAGCGGCACAAAGATCAAGTGGATCCTGGACAACGTGCCCGGTGCACGGGAAAAGGCGGACGCGGGCGAACTGCTGTTCGGCACCGTTGACACCTGGCTTATGTGGAAGCTCTCCGGCGGCCGCATACACCTGACGGACAACACCAACGCCTCCCGCACGATGCTGTACGATCTCGCAAAATGCGACTGGAACGATCAGCTTATGAAGCTCCTGGACATTCCCCGCTCCATGCTGCCCGGAATAAAAGCCAGCAGCGCGCAATACGGTGAGATAGATTTTATGGGAACTCGCCTGCCGGTGTGCGGCGTTGCGGGCGATCAGCAGTCCGCGCTGTTTGGCCAATGCTGTTTTGAACCGGGCGAAATGAAGAATACATACGGCACGGGCTGCTTCCTGCTGGCACATACAGGCGGCAAAATAGTTCACAGCAAACACGGTCTTATTACTACCGCCGCCGCGGCGCGGGACGGCAGACCGCCGGTGTACGCGCTGGAAGGCAGCGTGTTCGTGGGCGGCGCAGTGGTAAGCTGGCTGCGGGACGGAATGCGGCTGATCGACGAATCGCACGACAGCGAATATTTTGCGCGCAAGGTGAAGGACAGCGGCGGAGTGTACGTTGTCCCCGCGTTCACCGGCATGGGTGCGCCGTACTGGGATATGCACGCGCAGGGAGCGATATTGGGATTGACCCGCGGCACAAAGCGGGCGCACATAATACGCGCGTCGCTGGAATCGATCGCGTACCAGACCGACGACGTTATTAAATCTATTGCCGGCGATTGCGGCGGTAAATTGACGGCGCTAAAAGTTGACGGCGGCGCTTCGGCAAATGACTTTCTGATGCAGTTTCAGGCGGACATTTCAAATATTGACGTCATCCGCGCGGAAATGAAAGAGGCCACCGCCGCCGGCGCCGCGTATCTGGCCGGTCTTGCCGCTGGCGTATACAAAGATGAAGAAGAAATAAAGGCGCTGGCCGGTGCGCATCGGGCGTTCTTCCCGGAGATGGACGCCGAAGAGCGGCGTGAAAAGCTGGAAGGCTGGCACCGGGCGGTAAACGCGTGCCGGGCATACTGACGCATCTGAGCGGGCGCGCGGACGTACACACTTAATTAGAGCGAAGGGAGAATGCGCATGAAAAAAAGTGATTTCGATGTTCCGTCTACCGACGGGCTCCATACCCTTAAAGGCATCGTTTACGAACCGGACAGCCGTCCGCTGGGCGTATTTCATATCGTGCACGGCATGTCCGAACACATAGGACGCTACGATGAATTCATGACGGAACTGTGCGAAAACGGCTGGCTGGTATGCGGTTACGATAATCTCGGCCACCGCTACACCGCCAAAGACGACAGTGAACTGGGATATATTGCTCCTAAAGACGGCTGGAAATACCTGGTGCGCGACGTACAGGCGTTCCGCGAAAAAGTTGCGGCGGCGTACGGCGTCAGCTACCCGTACGTGCTGATGGGCCACAGCATGGGTTCATTCATCGCGCGGCTCGCAGCGGTAGTCAATCCCCGCCCCGACAAACTGATCATCATGGGCACCGGCGGACCGAATCCTGCCGCGGGTCCGGGCAAACTGCTGGCCGGAACCATTGCCGCCGTCAAAGGCGACAAGCACGTCTCCCCCTTCCTGGAAGGCATCATTTTCAAAGGCTACAACGATCGCTTTAAAAACGACCCAGACAGCGACGAATTCAGCTGGCTGTCCACGCTCAAAAATACGCGGATCAAATATATTGCCGACAAATACGCGGGCTTCCACTTCACTTCGAGCGGGCTGAAGGATCTGATCACGCTCACAAAGAAGACCGGTGACAAAAAATGGTTTTCCGCGGTCAACAAAACACTGCCGATCCTGCTGGTATCGGGCTCGGAAGATCCCGTAGGCAATTACGGCAAAGGCGTCGAGCAGGTGTACAAGCTGCTCAAAGCGCAGAAGCTCAAACCGGAGCCGCAGTTCAAGCTGTACGAAGGTGCGCGGCACGAGATACTCAACGACTTCTGCCGGGATGAGGTAGTACGCGATATTCTGGCGTTCATAAACTGAAGGAGGTACTGAAAATGAAGAAAGTTACTTTGCTGGGCGACTCCATCCGGATAAATTACCAGAAGCGGGTGAGCGAGCTGCTGGCGCCGGAGTACGAGGTGTTTTATTACGAGGACAACGGCCGCTGGGCGCAGTACACGCTGCGCAGCCTGTTCGAATACAGCGCGCAGATCGCGGGCAGCGACGTGATCCACTGGAACAACGGGCACTGGGATCTGTGCGACCTGTTCGGCGACGGCAATTTCACTCCGGAAACGCAGTACGCGGAGACGCTGAAGCGCGTTGCCGACCGCCTGCTTAAGATCACGCCGAATGTGATATTTGCCACCACGACCCCTGTGCGCCCCGAGAACGTGTACAACAGCGACGCGTCGATCCGCCGTTTTAACGAGCTTGCCGTGGAAACGCTGAAGCCTATGGGCGTACAGATAAACGACTTGTACGGAGCAGTAGCGCAGGATATTCCGCGGTATATATGCGACGACCTGATCCACCTCACGCCGGAGGGCATCGAGCTTTGTGCGGGCAAGGTGGCAAAGGCAATACGCGGCGCCGGCTGCGGCTGCGTTTAAGGCGCCTGGATGCGAAAAAACGGTTGACAACCGACGCGAAAAAGGATAATATCAAATTGTCTGCAGCGCGTGTGCGTTGCCCACCCACGGAAGGAGAAATTGCTTTATGAAGAAGCTGGTGCTGTATACGAGTATTGACGGAAATACGGATGCCGTTGCCCATGCCATCGCGGACCGGATCGGTGCGGATCTGGCGCGTCTGGTCAGAGTTAAACGCGTCAAGGGGTTTGGCTTTTTCAATAACCTCAAGCTGCGCATGGAAGTGATGCGGCACAAAAAGCCCGACATTTTCCCGTTCAAGTGGGACCCCCGCGACTACGATCTGATCTTCATCGGCACGCCCGTCTGGTATGATTCGTACAACCCGGTATATAACACTCTGTTCAACGTAATAAAGATATACGACAGAAAAGTCGCGCTGTTCTCCACCGGCGAGAAGGAAGATACGAAGGCGCTGTCAAAGCTTACCGAGGACTGGCTGAAGGATTCGGTAGTGCTGGATACCAAGCACTGTGTGGAACCCATCTGGTGCGATGATGATTCCGAGACCGAAGCGATCCTGAAAGACATGGCGGACTGGGCGGAGCAGGTCTCCGAACGCGCCGAGAAGATGATCGAACAGGAAGAGCTGGAGCGCAGAAAGACTATTTACAAGTACTGAGCGCGAAGCGGTGTGCAGCATGGAATACAGCGAATTGCCCGCAAACGCGGCGGAAATGCGGTTGTCTCCGTATAAAAAAGACTTTCAGCATTCGTACGTGTTCGGCGTGTTCCCTATTATAGAGCTGGCGGATAATCGTCCGTCAGCCCTTTTTCGCATTATATTGTCGTCGAAACTGGGCGAAGAAGGCCGGAGACTGCTTACTGAAAAAGCCGCGGCGGAAGGCGTGCCGGTGACGGTCGACGACCGGACGATCGAGCGCCTCTCCCCCAAGGAAAACTGTTTCGCCATCGGAGCGTTCCGCAAATTCAGCGCGCCGCCGGACGCGGACACGGATCACATCGTGCTGGTCAACCCCTCCGACCGGGGAAATCTGGGCAACATCGTCCGCTCCGCCGTGGCGTTCGGCTTTCGGGATATTGCCGTCGTGCGTCCTGCCGCAGACATTTTTGACCCTCACGCCGTGCGGGCGTCAATGGGCGCGCTCTTCCGCATCCGCCCCGCGTATTTCGACACATTCGATGAATATCTTGCGGCGGCGGGCCGGCGCAACCTGTACCCGTTCATGCTGTGCGGCAGTCCCATGGAAGCGGAAGCACCTGACCGAACGCTTCCCTGCTCGCTGATATTCGGCAACGAGTCCGCCGGCCTGGAGGATGCTTTCGCGCATATGGGCACGCCGCTCCGGATCACTCACGAGAACACGGTAGATTCGCTGAATCTGACCGTTGCGGCCGGCATCGGCATGCACTGGTTCCGGCAGGAGGTACACTGATATGGACAGCAGACCCCAGCTTATCGGCATCAATGCCCCGGAGATCAAGGACGCCCGCGATATGCTGGCGGGCAAAAATCGCCGCGACCCTTCCCTCTTTATCTGCGAAGGCCTCTGGGCCGCTGAAAAACTGCTCGAGCGCGGGATCTCCGTCGAAGCGGTATATTATGACAACGATTTCTTTTTCGGCGGCCGCGCACCGGCTGCCGAGACCGCGCTGCTGTCGCGCCTGTGTGCCCGCGCGGCGAATGTATACCCCGTATCCGCCAAAGCGTGCGCGCGCATCAGCGACCGGGACGGCGCGGACAATTGTTTTATAATTGCCCGCATGCCCGCGACCCGGCCGGAGGATATCAAGCTTGCCGACGACATGCTGGCGATCGTCATGGACGGGCAGGAACAGCCGGGCAACATCGGTGCAATTCTGCGCTCTCTGGACGCGGCAGGCGGCGCGTTCGCCGCGCTTACCAACCGGCGGGTGAAATTGACTCATCCGCGCCTGATCCGGGCCAGCCTGGGCAGCGCGTTCACACTGCCGGTGCTGGATCTGCCCATTGACGAACTGATCGCGTGGCTGCGGGCAAACCGGTTCCGCATCGTGCTCACCGACCTCACCGCGTCGCGCAATTTCTGCGATATTCCCGCAAGCGGCCGCGTGGCGGTGGTGGCGGGCAACGAGCACACCGGCATTTCCCCCGTCTGGCGCACGCTGCCGGAAGCCGAACCCGTTATCATTCCGATGCTGGGCTCGGTAGAATCACTGAATGTGGGCTTTGCCTCCACGCTGGTGGCGTATAATATAGGACTGCGGCAGAAGGGGCTGATGTAATTGCCCGCTGCCTGCCGCAGTGCTGTCCGCGCTCTAAAAAAGAACCGAAAAACGTTTATTCCCAATAATCGCGCAATTGTCCGCTGCGTCCGCTCTGCTTGAGCTTGCGGCGGGCTTTTGCTTCTATCTGGCGAATGCGTTCGCGGGTGACGCCGAAATACTTTCCGACCTCCTCCAGCGTGCGTTCGCGTCCGTCGTCCAGGCCGAAGCGCATGACGATGACTTTGCGTTCCCGTTCGGAGAGCGTGGCCAGCACTTTGGCGATCTGCTCTTTCAGCATGACGGAAGCGGTGCTGTCATACGGCGACGGGGCGTTCTCGTCGGCAACAAAATCACCTATACGGCTGTCCTCTTCCTCTCCCACGGGAGATTCCAGCGACAGCGTGTCCTGAGAGGATGCCAGCAGCTGCCGTACTTTCTCCTCGGGCAGGTTCATTTCTTCGGCGATCTCCGTCACTGTAGGTTCACGGCCCAGCGTCTGCGCCAGCGCACGGGCAACTTTGATGCAGCGGTGCATGGTCTCCACCATATGCACCGGTATGCGGATGGTGCGGGCCTGGTCGGCAATGGCGCGCGTGATCGCCTGCCGGATCCACCAGGTGGCGTACGTGCTGAATTTATAGCCTTTACGGTAATCGAATTTTTCGACGGCGCGGAGGAGGCCGATGTTGCCTTCCTGAATTAGATCGAGCAACTGCATTCCCTTTCCCATATAGTGTTTGGCGACGCTGACCACCAGGCGGAGATTGCCCTCGGTGAGCGTATTGCGGGCGATCTCGTCGCCCTCTTCGATACGGATAGCCAGTTCTTTTTCTTCTTCGGCGGAAAGCAGCGGCGTGTTGCCGATCTCGCGCAGATACAGGCGCACGTGGTCTTCCAGACCGATACCCTCGATCAGGCTCTCCAGCGAATCCTCTTCCGGCTTTTCGACGGATTTGACGTTGCCGGCTTCGGTGACGATGCGTACGCCGTTGCGCTCTGCCAGATCGTACAGTTGTTCGCTCAGGTCCTCGTTCAGGGCGCTGTCCTCGATGGCGCGGTCAAGCTCGTCTACGGTTATATAGCCGCGGTACTTGCCTACGCACAGGAGACGGATAATAGTATCGTCCCCTTCGAACAGACCGGGATCGATCTGAGTGCGCGCCGCCGCAAGGTCTTCGTCCCCGGGCTCGCCTTCTTCTTCGCTGCCGCCGTCATCGGCATAATAATCCGTGGTGCCGTTAAAACTGTCGGCATCATCGGAGAGGTCGTCAAAATCGTCGTCGCCGTAATCGCCTTTGGCAATACGCTCCTCTTCCGCCTTCAGATCGGCATCATCCGGCTCGGATTCCGGCTCGGCAAACTCGCCGTTCTCCGGATCCGCGTCGTCATAATATCCATCATCGCGCTCATTATTCAACCCATCAAAACTGTCGGCGTACCTGCCGGCAGATCTATCCGGGTCAAAATACTGCTCTGCGGTCATAACCAGCCTTCCTTATGCAGTCAATTATTCGTAAAAATCCTTAAGCTTCTTGCTCCGGTTGGGGTTCTTAAGCTTTCTTATTGCTTTCGCCTCTATCTGGCGTATGCGTTCTCTCGTTACCTTGAACTCGCGGCCGACTTCTTCCAGCGTGCGCTGCCTGCCGTCTTCCAGGCCGAAGCGCAGTTTGAGCACCCGCTGTTCGCGTTCGGTCAGCGTGCCCAGCACTTCCATAAGCTGCTCATGGAGGAGCGTTGCCGCCGCGCTGTCGGAGGGTGAAGGTGAACTTTCGTCTTTGATGAAGTCGCCGATGTGGCTGTCCTCTTCCTCGCCTACGGGGGATTCCAGCGATACCGTATCCTGTGAATACTTCATTATCTCCCGGACTTTTGCCACGGGCATGCCCAGTTCTTCGGCGATCTGCTCGGAGGTGGGATCTTTGCCCAGCCGCTGCGCCAGTTCGCGGGAGGTGCGTTTCAACTTATTGATGTTTTCGTTCATGTGCACCGGGATGCGGATGGTGTTGGACTGGTCGGCGATGGCGCGGGTAATGGACTGGCGGATCCACCAGGTGGCGTAGGTACTGAATTTGCAGCCTTTGCGGTAGTCAAATTTGTCCACCACTTTGAGCAGGCCGAGGTTGCCTTCCTGGATCAGATCCAGGAATTGCATGCCTTTGCCCACGTAATGCTTGGCGATGCTGACCACGAGCCGCAGGTTGGCCTCGTACAGCCGGTTTTTAGCGTCCTCGTCGCCTTCTTCCACGCGTTTGGCCAGCTCGATCTCCTCTTCGGCGCTGAGCAGCGGCACTTTACCGATCTCCTTAAGATACATGCGTACGTGGTCTTCCAGTCCGACGCCTTCGGCGAATTCGTCGTACTCGTGGATGTACATTTTTTCGGCGCTGCCGTTTTCGTCAACGATCCGGATCCCCAGCCGCATGCACAGATCGTACAGCTTTTCTATGGATTCGGCGTCGAGGTCGATCTCGCCGGTGAGGGTGTTGAAGTCGTCAATACCGATCGAGCCGGCGGCCCTGCCCTGCTTGAGGAGCTGCATTACCTGCATATTGTCTTCGAATATGCCCAGATCGATCTTTTCGAGGTCAATATTTTCGTACTCCGCCCCTATGCCGCCTTCGTAATCGTCGTCTTTCTTGCGGCCGCGGCCGGCGTCGTACTCATGGTCGAGTTCTGCGATCTCGTTGAGGTCAATGGAATCCAGATCCATTTCCTCTTTTTCGAGCTCTTTGTCTTCTACCATATTGGAGTAGTCGGGCTCTTCGACGTTTTCGTCTTCGTCGTTTTCATCGTCGTCTTCCGCATTTTCTGCAAAAGCGATCTCGTCCTCCGCGGAGGTGTCAAAATAGTCGCCGAATTCCGCGCCGGTCTCAGCTTTTGGCGAGTTGGTGACGGTAACGGCGACCGGTTCTGCCGGTGCGGGCTCGGGCTCGGCGGCTGCTTCCGCGGCGGGTCCTGCCGGTGCGGGCTCGGGCTCGGCAGCAACTTCCGCAGCAGGCTCGGCGGCTGCTTCCGCAGCGGGCTCTGCCGGTGCGGGCTCGGGCTTTGCAGTGACAGGCGCCTGTTCCGTTTCTTCGGTTTTCTCGGCGATCGGTTCGGCAGCCTTTTCTGCCGTCGCAGCCGCGGGTTCGGAAGCCGGTTCGGGCTTAGATCCGGTTTTCCCGGAAGCAGCTTTTTTGGAAGAGGACTTCTTCCTGGGCTCGGCTTTAACTTCGGGCTCAGCTTTAACTTCTGGCTCAGCTATTTTTGCAGGCTCGGCTTTGACTTCGGGCTCGGTTTTGACTTCGGGCTCCGCTGTTTTCTCAGGCTCGGCTTTTACCGCAGGCGCTTCGGTCTTTGCGGGTTTCGCTTTTTTGGCAGGTGCGGTCTTTTTCGCAGGTTCTGCCTTCTTCGCGGGCTCGGTTTTCTTTGCGGGTTCGGTTTTCTTTGCGGGTTCGGCTTTCTTCGCGGGCTCGGTTTTCTTTGTGGGTTCGGCTTTCTTCGCGGGCTCGGCTTTTTTTGCGGGCTCGGCTTTTTTCGCGGGCTCGGCTTTTTTCGCGGGCTCGGCTTTTTTCGCGGGCTCGGCTTTCTTTGCGGGCTCGGCTTTCTTCGCGGGCTCGGCTTTCTTTACGGGCGCAGCTTTCTTGGCCGGTTCCGCCTTCTTTGCGGGTTCCGCCTTCTTTGCGGGTTCGGTCTTCTTCGCCGTTGACGGTTTGGCGGCAGCAGGCTTTTTGGCCGTCTTAGCGGGAGCGGCGGGTTCGGCGGGGACGGAAACAGGCGCGGCAGTATTGACTGCCTCAGCGGCGGTCTCCGGTTTCACAATGCTTTCGGGAACTGTCTTCTTCTTTTTTGTTGCGGCCATGCTAACTGCTCCTTCACGGTATGTCAACGGACC
>CACZOW010000020.1 GCA_902782885.1 uncultured Ruminococcus sp.
CGATTATAACGAAGGGACAATATCCTTACGAAGTGAAACTCCGGACAACATGGCTGCCGGTCCTTCTTCGTACGGTATGACCGATACCATGGGCCGTATGCACTCCGACGCTCAGTTCGCCGGTTCGTCCTCCGTGCCTGCGCACGTAGAGATGATGGGCCTTATCGGCATGGGCAATAACCCGATGGTCGGCGCTACCGTGGCCGTGGCCGACGCGGTGGAAGAGGCAATGCGCGCCAAGAAGTTTGAGCGCGTCGTTCCGAAGGTAAAGTGAGTTTAAATAAAGCCTTTTTGGTCAAAATACTGCATTTTTGACAAATCGTATCAAAGGCTTTTCTGACGATCTGCTTTATTGATCGAATTATAATCAGATGCACACATCATTTTGAGAAAATCAGGATGACGTGTGCATCTTTTTTTGGGAGGTCAATATGAAAAAGCTGCGTCTGGAAAGGACTAATAACGTGACGTTCAGGGAAGGTTGCGAGCGCGAGGGCCTGACCGCATTCGGAGTCCCCGTCGTTCGTTGCCTGTTCAGTTATGCGTTGACGACTTTCCAGTTTCCCTTTTCGGAAATCGTCAGCTTCATCCTCTTCGATACGGCAAAGACGTCGCTCGAGTAGCTTCTTATAAAAGCGCTCTCGACCACAAAATCTCCGTCGACCGCGCCCCTTATCAGGTAGGAAAGCGTCAGACTGAATCCGTACTCCGGACATTCGGTGCGCTTCCGGTCGGTCCAGCCCTTTTTATGGACCTGGATCCAGCCGGACATTTCCTGGCCGGAGCGGTTGTAAACAGTTCCCCAGCAATTGGTTCCCTCACTGTATGAGTAAGAGTATCCGCGGTCGCTCAGCGCGAGAAATCTTGCCCCTGACGGTATCAGGTCGTAGAGACTGAAGCATTCCGAAACGTGCGTTGACTTTCCGCTAATATTAAGCGTGACGAGGCAGGTGCCGTCGTTTTGCGGTTCGAGCGTTTTGGTTACCGTTACTCTGCCGCTTTCGCTTCTTCCCGCTAGCGCTTCTTCGGCGCTGCCCTTGTACGAAACGCCTATCGAAACGGTCTCGGGAATATCAAGCTCAAGCGAGTCAAATTCCTGCTTTGAGAGTGACACGTAATAAGATCTGCCGGTTTCGAGAACGACTGTCTCGCTCTTGCCGAGCACGGAGTAGGTGAATTCGGCGTTTTCTCCTTTTTCGGCAGGGAGGAAATACTTGAGATACGATGCGAGCGCGAGCTGCGGCGATTCGTTGTCGCTCCGGTTGCCGATCAGCCACAGCGCCAGTTTTGACGCATCGGGCCGGTCAATTCTTGACGCACAGAGCAGCGCGAGAGACGTGAGCCGAATATTTGTGTCAATATCGGCATTGCCGAATCTCAACGTTCCGAATTCCGCGTCTTCGACAGCGCAGGATTCATAAACCAGTGAATAAACGTCGTGTGCCGCAGGATAATCTCCGCACGCCGCGAACGCAAAGGCAAGGATCAGTTTGGCTTCGTCAGACCAGCCTCCGGCGCGCAAAGCGATCGAGCAGAGCGTGTCGAGCACCGGTTCGCCGGATGCCGCGAGGATAGCCAGATAGGAGCAAAGCTGTTCGGGCGTGTATTTATTGTTTGACGACAGCGCCGAGTAGGCGACGCTCACCGTGCGGGCAGAGAGATTTGTCCCGATCGGCAGACCGAGCGAGATTATCTCGGCTGTGAGCAGCGCGTCACCCTCTCCGTACGGGAAGAAGGAGAAGAGACCGGATCTGAAGTTGTTGCCGGTGAGCAGCGAGATCAGTTCCTCGCGCAGTTCGGTTCCGTCTTCTCCGTATAATGTTTCCGCTGCCGAAGACGACGTCCACAGCGCGGCGTATTCGTCACTTCTGCCGCTGTGCCTGTTGAAGGACAACGCTCCGATCACCCTTTCGTACAGGTCGAAAGAAGCCGTGCGGTTCGAGAAAACGATCCGGACCGGATAGTATACCGGGTCAATAGTTTTGAGCTCGTCGGGAGTGACCGTCCGGCTGATATCGGCGGCAACCGCCGTTGTCAGCACGTCGAAAGTCTCGGTCAGAGCGTCGCGGTTGTCCCCGCATTCGGCGTAAACGGTCACGGAATATCTCCCGGGGTCGTTGGTATTAAACTTGAGCCAGCATCGTTCCTTCGAGTCGGCGGAAGCGGTGACGGTGGCAAGCGTGTTCCCGACGGAGTCTGCGAAAACCGCCGTGTATTTGACGATTCCTTCCGCCTCGCTTCCGTAAGCTCTTGCGCTTAAGGATATCGTATCGCCGACGATATATTTGTCGCAGATCCCGAGATTGATGAAGAAGGGAAGTGTGCAGACAACGTCGGATACCGCGGCTCCGGTCCTGATATTACCGACGGCCGATCCGGCGCCGGACACTGCCAGGGCGGTTATTCTCCAGGAGGTGATATTGTCGGGAACGGTAAAGACGAGTGTGCCGGTCCCTTCGCTGTCGAGCTCGATCAGCGCGAACTCGGGATTGTCCGCGAAATATTTTCTGACGGTGTAGTTATTGACGTCAACTGCGTTATCACCGTCGTAATACGACGCGTTATCTGCCTCCGGCTGTTCTGCTCCTCCGTAGGAGAAGGAAGATCTGCTGTTCAGACTGCCGTTGTAGACTGCCGCAGGGACGAATCGCCGGTTAAGCAGGACAGAGGGAGCACTGCCGCCGTCGTAGATCCAGTAATAATAATCGTCGTAATAATACCCGTAGTAAGTGTTAACGGCGCGTATTACCGACGAACTTCTGAAGAACGCGGAGGGATCGGCTTTCTGATCTCCGAGCGCAAAGCAGGCTTCATCAACTATGCTGACAACGGCATATCCCCCCGATGCGCCGGGCACCTTCACGGTGACTGATGCGCGATCTCCCGGACGGTACTGTGCCGCCGAGGTCGTGATCTCCGGCGAAAGCGCCGCGCGGTCATAATCGTACGTGAGTTTTTCGGCGAGCGTTGAATACGCAGCGGAAGATCTGTCGAAAGTGACGGCATATACCGTACCGGCGGCGATCATGTCGTCGGTATAATTGAACTCGTACGATTCGGCGCAAACGCAGCCGGCAATGCCGTTGGCAGTGACGATGAAGAGCGATTTTGTCCCCGGCTCCGCCAGCGTCAGCGAGGCGGCAACGCGGTCTCCGACGGCGAAGGCTTCCGCATTCAGCGATATCTGTTCATGCAGTATCGTTTCACGCGAATTGCGGTAATATCTGTTGCTGCCTTTCGTGGCGTTGCCCCAATATTCATAGTCACCGCCCGTCGAATCATCGTGAAAAACTATTTTATAATAATACCATCCCTCAAATCCGGATACTTCGATGAGCGGGAAGGCAATCTCTCCGTTGACGAACGACTTTTCACCGCTCTCAACGGTACTTTCAAATGTGCTGCATTCGTAATACGTGCGCTTGCGGTTGGTATAGCTGTCGTATTCGGTTTTCTGCGTCCTGATAACGGTGACTTTTACCAGTGAATATTTGACGGTCTTGTTCAGCGGTTCGCCGTTGGTATTGTCCGGAAAAGCCGGCCACTGCAGATCGGCTGCTGTCTGAAGCTTTGAAAAGTCACGCATCCGGGCGGTGATCCGGAACGAATTTTCGTCGCTCATAGTGCTGACCGAGTAGTCCGAATTGAAATAAATGGTGCCGGAATTCACGACAAGCCGCTGAGTCTCGTATCCCACGAGTTCCGCGGTGGCGTATAACGTAACGGGATTGGTGCCGTTTGTTTCACTCGCCGTCAGGGTGCGGGTCGTGAAGGTCGCCGTTGCTTTGCCGTTTTTGTCGGTCGTGACGTTCTTGCCGTCGCCGAAATAGTTCAGACGGCAGTAAAACTCGAGGCCCTCGACCGGAGTTCCGTCGAAGAACGAGGCCGTTATCGTGACTTTGACTTTGTCACCGCGGCGGTAATACAGGCGGTCAAATGATATTGACGCCGTGTACTGCGGTTTTGTCTCTTCGGTGATCCTAAACCCTTTGCCCGCAACGATACGGCCGGAATCGTCGGTCAATTTTAACGTATAATAGTTCGCCGACGTGCCGGTATACGTCAGACTTCCTTTGAAGAAGCCCTGCTCGTTGACTTCGATCCTCGTTTTGAGGTTCGACATACCCGTCTCGAGCCAGAGATGATCGGGGAGGCTGCCGCTGAAACTGGGCGAAAGGAAACCGAAGAAATTGACCGTGTCGTCGGAGAAATACACTTCTCTGTCCGTGTAAACGTATTTCATCATATAATCGTTGACGTCGGTCGCGGCAAGCTGCGCACAGACGACCAGTGAGTCGTCTCCCGATTCGACGAGGACCACGGCGGAATTGCTGCCCCCGTTTTCGAACGCGGCGAAGCCGTCGCGTTCGGTCACAAGGCTTACGGTCTTAACGTCCGGGTCCGCGGCCCAGCCGTTGGTTCTGTTGATAAGAGCTGCCGTTAACCGGGCGTCCGATACCGGGCCGGAGCCGTCCCGGTTGAGCCATAATATGCCGGATCCGTCGGACGAAACGGTATAAGCGCGGAGTGTCGATATCTGCAGCGGGACCGAGATCTCGGCTTTTTTGAGTTTCCCGAACGAATCGTACGCGCTCGCTTTGAAAACCGCCAGATAGGTCCCGGAGGGAAGTCCCGTTCCGAAGTCAACCGTTCTGAGATATGCCCGTTCGGCGTACGTATTGAAAGAACCGACGTGCTTCAGTTTTGACAGATCAAACGAGGCGTTTCCGCTGCCCGCGTGCTTTTCGGATTCAATAATAGCTGAAGCGGCATCGTCCGCCGAACTGAATGCATAAAGATCGCAGCTGACGTTGATGTCGGCGACCGGTTTTACGTTATAGGCGTCGAGACGCAGCTTGATATACGCGTTGTCGCCGGGCGAAAAGACGCTTTCTCCGGAAGACTCAGAGTAAATATCGAAACTCAGGTATGAATAACCGGTTCCGGATAGCGCAGTCTCGGCTTCGCGGGTTACCGTACGGAATTTTGAGACCGCTTCTTCGCCGAGCGTATTTCCGGACTGACCGGTGACGTCCGCGCTGACGGTCAACGTATATACCGTGTCGTATGCGAGTTTTTTGTCGGGAAGGAAAAGAACGGTCCTGCCGTCGGGATAAAGGCTGTAGCTGCCCTTAACGTCGGGGGAGAGGGTGAACGGCTTTCCTTCTAACTTTACCGCTTCGGTGAACGTTACTTCGATCCCGGTGTCAACGGGCACGTTAAGGCCGAGATCTCCCGGGAAAACGCTCTTTACGGCAAAAAACGATTCGGTCTGAAACGCAAAGGAGGCAACGGGGTTTTCCGGATCGCCCAGCGCCAGTCTGTAGACACTTCCCGGGGCAAGAGTTCCGTTTGCGGGTTGAATTTTAAACGTTTTTGAATCAAGTTTCGTTATGGATGCCGTGAATTCGGGCGTGACCGAAAGGAATTCGGCAACTGTTTCCGCGTCGGTATCGCCCTCGGTCTCCAGTATGAAACAGCCGTCGACAGGAATTGTTTTTCCGGGACCGCCGTTGGCAGTGATGCTGACCGTCTTCAGTTCCGGAGGCAGCGCGGGATTCTGTCCGGAGTATTTTCCGCCGGAAAACGCGATCGGCGACACGGGGGTGTCGGTGGTCTTAGTTTTACGGTTGTTGAGAATGATCCCCAACGGGATCGCGCTGACGAGAATTACCGCCGCAAGCGCCGCGGCTATCACCCGTCTGTATTTTAGCTTTTTTCCTTTTTCGGGAGTGCAGTCAGCCGCTTCTCCGATCATTTTTTCTGAAATTCCGCTCATTGCCCGGCTCAGGCGGTCGCCGTTGTTCTTTTCACTCATAATTCGTACCCCTCTTTTAGCAGATGATCGCGCAGCCTTTTCCGGCTTCGGTGTAAGCTTGCTTTTACGGCGGACAACGTCATTCCGGTCCGTTCCGAGATCTTCTCAACCGGTTCTTCTTCGAAATAGCGCATTACGAAAATGATCCTGGCCTTTTTCGGGACCGACAGAAGGAACTTCTCGATCGACTTTGTGAGCATTCCGTCGTCGATCTCGTCCGGAATTGCCCGTCCGGCCAAGCACTCGTCGAGTTCCTCGACCGTCGCCGATCGTTTCGCGGCGTTCAGGTACCTGATCCGCTCGAGCGCGAGGTTCCGTGCCACTCCGGCCCCGTATGCCGAAATACTTACGGGTTTCTGCGGCGGGATCCGGTTCCAGAGCGCGAGATACGTGTCGTTTACTACCTCTTCGGAAGTCATTTCGTCAGACGTGATGTTGTAGGCGATCCTTCGGAAGAGCTGCCCGTACTTTTCTGCCGTAAGCTCAAGCGCCCGCTCGTCGCGCGCGAAAAACAGTTCCAGAATTGTCTGGTCTGTATTCAGTTTCTCTCGGTCTGATTGTTTCATTCCCGTCTCCGTGAAAGCTGCTTTCATTGAATATGTTGCATTTTTAATGCGTTCGGTTGCGCTTCGGACAAATTTTTTTCAGGAGCATGCAGCTCCGCCTGCCAGAGTATGTTCCGGACAGATTATAACACAAAAGGCGACGGAGGCCAAATGCACAGACTATTTTAACAGACTTATTTTGTTTGTTCTAAGGACGACAAATACTATCTATTTGTAGGGCGTCAGTGTCTAGACGTTGCCGATTATTTTAATTATGACATGTGACCTGAAGCGTATTAGTATCGCTACGAAAAAACTTCGTTTCGCCCGTGTACGAACTCAAGAAAACATGACATAATGTGTGCATCCATTCTTAAAACGATGGGTGCATTCTTTATAATTGAATAAAGCAGACAAGTCAAAAAAGCATACAAAATGCGTCCTTCTTCGTACGGTATGACCGATACGATGGGCCGTATGCACTCTGACGCTCAGTTCGCCGGTTCCTCCTCCGTGCCTGCGCACGTAGAGATGATGGGCCTGATCGGCATGGGCAATAACCCGATGGTCGGCGCTACCGTTGCCGTCGCCGTCGCGGTGGAAGAAAGCTTCAAATAATGAAGTTTTTTGGCGCAAAAGTGACTGTTTTTTGTAGGATTACCTGACAGATCGCTTTATTAGTCATATTAAAATCGAATGCACACATCATTTTGAGAAAATCAGGATGACATGTGCATCTTTTTTGAGGAGGTAAATATGAAAAAACTGCTCCTGGAAAAAACTGAAATGGTCACTTTCAGGGAAGGTTGTGAACGCTACCTGAATGACTGTAGAACCAGGAATTTAAGAGAGGGAACGATAGGACATTACCTACAAATTACACTTTTCCATGAATTTTCCGTCAATTTTCCGCACTTTTCCTGAATAGTGCTGAGAGCTTGAAAACCCACAGCTTCTGTGATAAAGTACTTTTCGGAAACAGGTGACGGCGGGAGGCGCGGCATGCTTACAAACAATTCTCTGAAATATCACTTTCATCCGGCAAAAGGGTGGATCCACGATCCAAACGGACTGTCGTATTTCAAAGGAAAGTATCATATTTTTTACCAGCACCAGCCTGACGTAGAATATCCGTGCAGTACGGCGATCTGGGGCCACGCGGTCACTGAAGATTTCAGGGATTACGAGGAGTTGCCCCCGGCGCTCGTCAACGACCGACCGTATGACCGGCTCGGTGTCTGGTCGGGTACGGCAATCGAGTACGGGGGAATGCTGTATGCTTTTTATGCCTCGGTTACGGAACAGGGACGTCAGACGATCAGTGTTGCCCGCTCGGAAGATGGCGTTCATTTTGAAAAATACGCCGGGAACCCGGTCATCTCCGAGCATCCGGCAGAAACGGGAAACAATTTCCGCGACCCTGCCGTTATGAAAGACGGGGACAGAGTATATATGGTCGTTGCCTCCGCGGACACGGACAGGCATTCGGGCACGCTGCTGCTTTACGTTTCCGTTGACACCGGAAACGGCCATTACTTCGAAGTGCTTTACGGTAATTTTGACGGTCTGAGGTTCACTCCCGAGATCGTGTCGCACTTCCAGAAGGGGCCGGATGAATACGCCGGGCAGCTCTTCCGGGCGCCGGACGGGCGGGCAATACTTATGTCCTGGATCCCCGGCTGGCAATATCAGCCTAAACAGAAGTGCATTGGCTGCCTGTCTCTGCCGCTGGAACTGACGGTTGACAACGCCTCCCGGGAGATAGTTGCTTACCCGATCGCCGAAGTTCGCGATCTTGTCAGCGCGGACGGCACTGTAAACGACGCTTACGTTAAAGAGACGTACGTAGACAGGGGCAGGGAAGTTTATATCGAGCTGACTTCTGTTCCGGATCCGTGAAGGACCTTACGGCGACAACGTAACGGCAGAGCATCAATATACCGTCGCCGTTGCCGTCGCGGTGGAAGAGGCAGTGAAAAAACTTCATTTTCCGCAAAAAAATGCTATAATTGACAATAAGGAGGTGTGTCCAAATGTCAGATCTGATCCAGGCGATACGTATGGAACACCCGGATACGATCCCGGTATCTCTGTTCATATTGCCGGCCGCATGGCTGAAATACGGCGAAGAACTGCAGCGGCTGGTCGACCAGTATCCGCAATTCTTCGGCGGGATGAAAAAAGACCTTTCCCGGATCCTTGACGAAATGCCGGCCAGTTACCGCAAGGGCATTTACGTTGACGAATGGAACTGCGAGTGGCACAACGAACACGCCGGAAACGAGGCTATCGTCGTAGGTCATCCCGTTAAGTCGGAGGAGGAAGTTTTTGACCTTAAGATCCCGGCCTGCCGCGACGGGCGGCTGCCTCACGGATTCATGTATCTGCGCCTTCTTGACCTGTGCGGTTTCGAAAATGTGATGATCTGGTTCGCCGAAGAGGGCAAAACGATCGAAACGCTGATCGATAAAGTGCTGGAATACAACCTCTATCAAGTGGCGGCGGTTCTGCCCCGCATGGGTCCGATGATAAGCTTCGGAGACGATCTGGGTACCCAAACGGGACTGGCCATCGGAGCGGAACGCTGGCGTAAATATTTAAAGCCCTGCTTCCGC
>CACZOW010000021.1 GCA_902782885.1 uncultured Ruminococcus sp.
GAGCCGTTGGTGGTGTCGAATACCAGCACGTCGACGCCCGCGTCGGCAAAATACTGCGCATGCTTGCGGATCACGTACGGGTCGTCGTTGCGGTAGAAGCCGTAGAAGGGTTTGTTCCAGTGGACGATGTCGTGCGCGGTCCACGCCGGATGCTTCATGTCGTATTCCGCTTCGGGATATTTGGAAAGGATCTCGGTGAGATTGCGGGGCGTGCCGCCGTTTCCGTTGCCGTTGCGCCAGGTCCAGTAGAAGATGCCCACGGTCTTTTTGCGCGGTGCGGGCGCTTCGGAGGCATCGGGCAGTTTGCGGCCCAGCATGTCGGTGGCCACCAGCAGATCGTTGTCGGTCTCGCGGAAAGTGCGCACCGGCGTCTCGGGGACAACGTCATACGGGCTGTCCGGCGTGAATTCAAAACTCTCGATGTACGCGTTGCCGATGGGCTCGGACGTGACGGCAATATCGTGGGTACCGGGCAATATCTCCGGCACCTCCGCCCAGGCGTCCTCCAGCTCGTGATAATACGCGGTGCCGTTCAGAACGAATTTGGACACGGGCGTGCCGTCAACGCTCAATGTCAGGTCGAACGTGCCCCCGCTGAAGGATTTGTAAATTACTTTCAGCCCTCTCGCGGCATGATCGAATCTGACTCCTTTAAAAACGATCGTATCGTTGTTCCGGTCAGCGTGCCATTTGCTGGTGAGTATCATATTCTGTTCCTCCGTTCACAATATTAAACTGAGTTATGCAGCCGTTTTCGCTGTGTAAAATATACCACATCCGGCGCCGCCATTTCAAGGTAAAAAAACAGCGCCGTTCCGCCCGTGCGGAACAGCGCTGCGATTTGATCGATCTTTCGGTTGCCCGTTATTATCTTCTGGGCTGTCTGAGGAACGGCGGCACCGAGAATTCGTCATCGTCAACGATGATCTTCTTTTTCTCGGGAGGATTGTCCACGGGTGCCGGAGTCTTGATCTGCTTGGGCTCGAACACGGGGTCGGAGGAGATAACGATCTCTCCGTCATCCTCTTCGTCGAAACCGGCGGCGATCAGCGTGATGACCATCTCGTCGTTCATATCATCTTCCGCGGAAGCAGATTTGGTACCGAAGATGATCTGCGCGTCTTCGTTGACCTGATCGTGGATGATATCGGTAACGTGGGTGATCTCGAACATGTTGATGTTGTCGCCGTAGTAGTAAACCAGCACGGATTTGGCGCCCTTGATGGACGTTTCCAGCAGCGGGTTCTGCGTAGCGATCTTGAGCGCATCTTCAGCGCGGTCTTTACCGGAACCGCGGCCGACGCCCATGTGCACGATACCCTTGTTCTTCATGGTGGCCGTCACGTCGGCGAAGTCAACGTTGATATCGCCGTTATCGGTGATGATATCGCAGATGCCCTGCACGGAGTTGCTCAGCACCTGGTCCACCAGCTTGAACGCGTTGGCGATCGTGACTTTCTCGTCCACCACTTTCATGATGTTATCGTTGGGAATGACCACCAGAGAGTCAACGCCCTGACGCAGTTTCTCGATGCCCGCGGTCGCGGCCTGCATTTTTCTGCGGCCTTCGAATCCGAAGGGTTTGGTCACAACGGCGACCGTGAGGATGCCCATGGATTTCGCCATGTCCGCAACGACCGGAGCCGCGCCCGTACCGGTGCCGCCGCCCATACCGGCGGTAATGAACACCATGTCCACGCCCTGCAGATGCTTATTGATCTCATCGCGGGACTCTTCGGCAGCTTTCTCACCGATCTCGGGATTCGCGCCGGCGCCCAGTCCGCGGGTAAGCTTCTCACCCAGGACGATCTTGGTCTCGGCATGGTTTTTCAGCAGCACGGCCTTATCGGTGTTCATGGCAATGAACTCCACGCCGCGCATCCCGGACTCGATCATACGGTCAACGGCGTTGTTTCCGCCGCCGCCTACGCCTATAACGACGATCTTCGCGTCTTTTCCAGCTTCGCTGTCATATTCAATACTCAAGGTAAAACCCCCTTAAATCAAGAGAACATATTGCACATTACATAATACCACAATTTTTATGGCAACGCAATACCTATTTTTGGCTTTTTTTCGGTTTTAAGTGCACCCGTGCAGCGGTCCGTTTTTACCGATCCGTTTTTACCGGTACGCGTTTGCCGGCCGCCGGGATCCGGTGCGCCTCAGTCCCGGAACCTTCCCAGCAGGCCGCGGAACTTGTCCTTAATGGATTTGATGACGCTGTTGCCGCCGGTCTCCTCCGGTTCTTCCTGCTGCACCCGCTCGATGTCGGAGCGCTTCATGCCGTAGGGCAGCATTGACGCTATGTACATGATCATGCCGCTGGTGTAGGTGAAGATCGCTTTCATCGCGGTATTGCGCGTAAAGTCGATGTCGGACAGTTTGGTGCGGAATACGCGCTCGCAGACGCCGGCCAACCCGGAGAAGCCCACGATGCCGTCGCCGGACAGCACCACCCGGTCGATGAACGACGTATCGATCTCGTCCACGTCCAGCCGCTCCCGGATGATCCCGAAAATATCTTCGATGCGCGCCTGCATTATGCCCACGATCTCGGAGCATTTCACTACGCGGGATTTGCCGTCGGCGAGCGGGCTGATGGCAACGTCCACGTCGTTGGTGACCAGGGACACGTCCGCGATCTGGTAATCGCACTTCAGCATCTCCGCCTCTTCACGGCGCACGTTGAGCACCTGCGCGATGTCGTTGGTGATCGTGCCGCCGCCTACGGGAAGCGCGGAAGCGTAATATATGCTGCCTTTGTAGAATACGCAGAATTCGGTGGCGTAACCGCCCATGTCGATAAACAGCGTGCTGGCGTCGGGATCCGCGCAGGAGCCGAGCAGCGCACGCACCGCCACGGACAGCGGAATAAATCCGTCGATCTCCAGTCCGGCCGCTCTCACGCAGGCACTGAGGCTGTCAATGTACGTATTGTCCGCGATCAGCAGCTGAGCGTCAACGCGCAGCGTCTCCGCCTTCATCCCTATCGGCGCCGTGGTCTGCAGGTCGCCGTCCAGCGTGAACTTGACGGGCACCGCGCCAAGCAGGTATTCGTTGTCGTAAAGTTCGGCGCCTTCCACCTTATCCAGCAGGGCGGCAACGTCGCTGCCCGTCACGGTACCGGTCTCGCTGCCCGGGCCGAATTCGCCGTTTTCAGTGTACACGCTGGCGATCGGCACCGAATCCACATTGCGCACATATTTTACGTGAGCGCCGGAAATGCTGATATACGCGGACCGTACGACGATCTCGGTCTTCTCCTGGATGCGGTGCAACACTTTGCGTATGCTTTCGGTAACTTCCGCGGAATTCTCGATCTTGAATTTGCGGATGCCGTGGCATACGGTGTAGTCGCGGGCAACGATGTGCGGTTTCCCGTTGGTGCCCACTTTCGCCACCAGCAGCCGTACGCCGGTAGTGCCGATATCCATTACTGCAATATACTCGTTCATAGCAATTCCCCTTTTATTTATCCCGCAGGTCTTTCTTCATGTACTTGCTGAAAAACAGCCGCCGCAGCATGGCGAAGTTTTCGAACAGCCGCACGCCGAAGGCGAACATCGGCACCAGGTACAGGCTGAGTCCCATCTTTTCACCGATAAACGTGAGCAGCAGCGCCAGCGCCAGATTGCCCAGAAAGCCGGTGATGAACACGCGGATATCGAAACGTTTCTGCAGATCCGCCACCGCGCCGCCGAACACCGTATCCAGCGCCGCCAGGATCCCCACCGCCACGTACACCGAGTACTGGTCCGGGATCTTGAAAGGCAGGAAGATGCCGATCAGTATTCCGATTATCAGTCCAAGGATCGGTATCATTGCCTCAGTCCCCCCGTTCGCCGTTCTTCACGAACGTTGCCTTCTTGCCGTCCACCAACGTGAGCGTTCCGTCGGAGCTGCCGTTCACGCCGCTGTCCATCGTGCCCTTCAGCAGCGACAGCCGCACGCCGATGTCGTCCGGGCTGCCGACAATTATCGTCAGCGAAGGCGCACAGAACATGCGAATGCTGCTGTAGTCGCTCACGTCGACAATATCCACGTACCCCATCATGCCGAGCTGCGTCATCAATCCGCAGATCTTGATGGCGGCGTCAATATTCCGGTCCTTCCCGTCGGAAATGCTCCGCCCGAGTTTATACCCTTCCGGCACGATCCCCTTTACCAGCGGCATATCCGCCGGCATGTCCTCGCGGGTGAAGGTATCCAGCACGATGCCGTGGATGTCGCAGAGCAGGAAGATGTCGTAGTACTCCGTCAGGAACGACGCTTTCCGCTCCGTCAGTTCGACGCGGAGCGTGTGCTTCGGTTCGAACTTTACGGTCACCGCTTCCAGATACGCGTGGTCAAACAGTATCTCGTCCTCGGTCTTTGAAAGCCTGAGACTGAAAAAGCTGTTTCTCTGCCGCAGCGAGGAATTCTTCAGCACCGTAACGAGGCCGTTTTTGCCCGTATACTTCTCGAGGTAGGCGGCGATCTCCGCCTCACTGATATGTTCAGTCTCGGCGACGTCGATCTCTCTTACGGCAAACAGCGGCGAAACGAACACCACCAGCAGCGCGGCAACGACCAGCAGGACCAGTACCGCGACCGCGGCCAACACTTTCGTCCTGCGCGTGCTCTTCCGTTTTTTGCTTCCGGGCTTTTGCTTCATTGCTGTTTTCCCCTGCCGGTGCGGCAGACGCTTTATCTTTCGTAGCGGATGACCGGCAATCTCCCCGCGCCGCGCGCGGCAGAAACTACCGGGTACATTTTACTATACCCGGCGGA
>CACZOW010000022.1 GCA_902782885.1 uncultured Ruminococcus sp.
AAGAAAATCCTAAATAATCCCACTTGCCTTAGTCTAAAATTTCACTCGCCTTATGAATCATTTTGTGTACTTCATGCGTGAGCCCTGGCCCTGGAGGATATAAGCCTTGCACCCGCGGCGGCTTCGTGGTACAATACTATGAGGCACTGCGGGGCCGGGAGACCGGCAGCGCTGCCGAGGGCGCCCGGAAAAACGGGTACCGCAGAAAAGCACGATCTGCAGGATGAGCTGCGGAGAGATCAAAAGAATTGTCAGAGGGTGAAATTCAATGGGCAGAAAGATCACAGTCATTGGCGCCGGCAGCGTGGGATCCACGATAACGTATACGCTGGCGGTGGATAAGATTGCCTCCGAGATCGTTATGATCGATGTCAACGAAGAGAAAGCGCGCGGCGAAGCCATGGACATACTGCAGGGCATGCCGTTCAGCTCGCCGACAAATATTTACGCGGGCACGTACAGCGATGCCGCGGGCTCGGATATCGTCATCATTACCTGCGGACTGCCGCGGAAGGCGGGACAGTCGCGTATTGACCTCGCGCAGACCAACGTCAACATCATCAAGCAGATCGCGCCGGAGATCGCGAAATACGCCCCGGACGCTATCTATATCATTGTCAGCAACCCCGTTGACATCCTGACGTACGTATTCATGCGCGTGTCCGGCATACCCGAGAAGCACATCATCGGTTCCGGCACGATCCTGGATACGTCGCGGCTGCGTTCGCGCATTGCCGAATACGTGGGCATCAGCGAGCAGAACATCCACGCGTACGTACTGGGCGAACACGGCGACAGTTCATTCGTGCCCTGGTCTATTGCCCAGGTCGGCTGCGTGAACCTGTTCGACTACCGCAAGGACTTCCACTTCTACGACTCGCTGCGTCCCGAGCTGGACACCGACGAGATCGAAGAGTACATCAAGACCTCCGGCGGCCAGATCATCAAGCGCAAAGGGGCAACGTTCTACGCCGTCTCCATTTCCGTATGCCACATCGTGAAGTGCCTGCTGGGCAGCGCCAACAACGCCCTCACCGTGTCGTCAATGATGCACGGTGAATACGACATCGAAGACGTCTGTTTGAGCATTCCGTTCATCATCGGACCTCACGGCGTATGCGGCCATCTGCTGCCCAACCTCACCGGGCCGGAGATCGGCAAGCTGCAGAACAGCGCCAACGTACTCAAAAACGTTATCCGTCAAGTCAATATCTGAGCGGATCCGGCATTCCGGCGACGCGGCGCTGCCTTTCTGCGGCGCTGTTGCCCGGCCGCGGGATCCCCGCCGACACGGGCCGTCGCCACTACCGGCTGCCCGTTTGTTTTGTAAGGAGAGAAACAGATGAATTACAGCTATTATCCGGGCTGCACGCTGAAGACCAAAGCGCAGGATCTGGACCGGTACGGCCGCGAAAGCGCGCAGGCGCTGGGGATCGTGCTGGAGGAGATCGAGGACTGGCAGTGCTGCGGCGCCGTGTATCCCATGGTGCGGGACGAGATCGCCACGAAATTGTCCGCGGTGCGCACGCTGATGGCGGCGCGGGACAAAGGGCAGAAGCTCGTCACGCTGTGTTCGGCCTGCCACAACGTATTGACGCGGGTCAACAACGACATGCGCACCGATGAGTACATCCGCTCCCGGGCCAACAGTTATATTGCCCCCGCCGTGCCCTACGCCGGCGAGACGCAGGTGATACACTACCTGCAGCTGCTGCGGGACGAGTACGGCTTCGACAACCTGGCCAAAGCGGTGAAAAAGCCGCTGAAAGGCCGCAGGATCGGCGCGTATTACGGCTGCCTGCTGCTGCGCCCCTCTAAAGTGATGGCTTTCGACGACCCCGAAAATCCGCGTATCATCGAAGATTTCGTGCGGGCGCTGGGGGCGACCCCGGTCGTATACGGCATGCGCAACGAGTGCTGCGGCGCGTACGTGACGCTTAAGGACGAGGCGCAGGCGCGGGGCAACGTGGACCGCATCATCCGGAACGCCCGCATTCAGGGCGCCGAGGAACTGATCACGGCCTGCCCGCTGTGCATGTACAATCTTAAAAAGCATCAGGACGGCAGCATGCCGGTGCGGTATATCACCGAACTGCTGTACGAGGCGCTGGGTCTGGGAAGCGCGGACGCGGAAGTCGCGGTCGTTGACGGCGCGTGCAGCGCGTGCGGCCGGGCAAAATAAAGGAGGCGGAAGCATATGCAGATGAGTGAAAAGGATGTTGCCGCCCTCGTAAAAGAGATAAGCGGCTCGGACGTTAAAAAGTGCATGAAATGCGGCAAGTGCTCCGCCACGTGCCCCGCGTACGGCGAGATGCGGTTCCATCCGCACCAGTTCGTGTCGATGGTTGCCCGCGGCAGAGTGGAAGAACTGCTGAAAGATCCCACCGTGACCCGCTGCCTCAGCTGTTTCGCGTGTGTGGAGCGCTGCCCCCGCGGCGTGGAACCCGCCAATGTGGTGGCCGCGATCCGCGTGCTGGCGGAACGGGAGCAGGAAGGCAGCAATATTTCCCCCGCCGACGTGCCGAAACTGGTGGCCGGGGATCCGGAGATACCGCAGCAGGCGCTGGTCAGCGCCTTCCGCAAATACAGAAAATGAGATTGGCGGTGTAATGTAATTTGCATAGGATCGGAGTATTTGTCTGCTGGTGCGGCAGCAATATAGCGGCGACGGTGGACGTCGAACGCGTCGTGGCGGAGGCCAAAGTGCAGCCCGGCGTGGTGTTTGCCCAGGATTACCAGTATATGTGCTCGGAAGCGGGCCAGAATATCATAAAAGACGCCATCAGGACCCACGCGCTCACCGGCGTGGTGGTCTGTTCCTGCTCGCCGCGTATGCACGAGGCCACGTTCCGCAAAGCCGCGTCGCTGGCGGGGCTCAACCCGTACATGGTGGAGATCGCCAATATCCGCGAGCACTGTTCCTGGATCCACAAGGACAAGGAAGAAGGCACGGAGAAGGCGTGCGTGCTGATGCGGGCGGCGGTGGCAAAAGTTACCCTGAACGTGCCCCTGAAAGCGGGGGAGAGCAAAGTCGTGAAACGCGCGCTGGTGATAGGCGGCGGTATCGCGGGCATACAGACGGCGCTGGATATTGCCGACGCCGGATTCCCGGTGGATATCGTGGAAAAAAACGCCACCATCGGCGGGCGCATGGCGCAGCTGGATAAAACATTCCCGACGCTGGACTGCTCGTCGTGCATATTGACCCCGAAAATGGTGGAGGCCAAGGCCAACGAGAACATCCGCCTCATCACGTACGCGGAAGTGGAGGAAGTGAGCGGTTTCGTAGGCAGCTTCAAAGCGAAGATCCGCAAAAAAGCGCGCTTCGTCAAAGAAGACGTCTGCACGGGCTGCGGCGTGTGCATGTCCAAATGTCCTTCCAAAAAGGGCCTCAACGAATTCAATATGGGGCTGAACAACCGTTCCGCCATCTATATCCCGTTCGCCCAGGCGATCCCCAACGTGGCGGTGATCGATAAAGAGCAGTGCATCAAGCTGAAGACCGGCAAATGCGGGCTGTGCGAGAAGGTGTGCACCGCGGGTGCGATCGACTATACCCAGCAGGACGAGTTCATAGAGGAAGAGTACGGCGCGATCGTGATGGCCACGGGGTTCCGGCCCATTGACGCCTCGAAGTTCGACGAGTATTCCTACTCCACCTGCAAGGACGTTGTCACCTCGCTGGAACTGGAGCGCATAATGAACGCGGCGGGACCTACCGGCGGCGTACTGCTCCGGCCTTCCGACGGCAAGCATCCGCACTCCATCGTATTTATCCAGTGCGTGGGCTCACGCGATGTTTCCGGCCGCGGCAAACCCTACTGCTCCAAGATCTGCTGCATGTACACCGCCAAGCACGCCATGCTGATCCGGGACAAATATCCGGACGTGGAAGTGCATGTGTTCTACATTGACGTCCGCACGCCGGGCAAGAACTTCGACGAGTTCTACCGCAGGGCGGCGGAGCAGTACGACGTTGACTACATCAAAGGCCAGGTAGGCAAAGTATACGAGGAGAACGGGCAGCTGGTGGTGCGGGGCGTTGACCTCATTTCCAACGAACAGATCGTGCTGAACGCCGACATGGTGGTGCTGGCTACGGCCATCGAGCCGGATCCCACCGCCCGCAAAGTGGCCAACATGCTCACCGCCAGCATCGATACCAACGACTTCATCACCGAAGCGCACCCCAAACTGCGCCCGGTGGAGAGCCCCACGGCGGGCATCTTCCTGTCCGGCGTGTGCCAGGGCCCGAAAGACATACCCGAGACCGTGTCCCAGGCGGGCGCGGCGGCCTCCAAGGTCATCGGTCTGCTGGCGAAGGACAAACTCACAACAAACCCGTGCGTGGCCCATTCCGACGAACTTCTGTGCAACGGCTGCTCGTGCTGCGAAAAGGTCTGCCCGTATGGCGCCATCTCTTACGACACGAAACTGATCAACGATCACGGCGTCAAAGAAAACCGGCGCGTGGCAACGGTCAACGAAGCGCTCTGCCAGGGCTGCGGCGCCTGCACGGTGGTCTGTCCCTCCGGCGCTATGGACCTCAAGGGCTTCTCAAATAAACAGATCATGGCGGAGGTGGATGCGATATGTCTGTGAACGGTAATCTGACCGCGGCTCCTGCCGCAAACGCGCCTGCCGCCGAATGGAAGCCCCGCATCGTGGCGTTCTGCTGCAACTGGTGCAGCTACGCCGGCGCGGATCTGGCGGGCTCCTCAAGGCTGGCGTATCCCGCGGACGTGAAGATCATCCGCGTGCCCTGCTCCTGCCGGGTCAATCCCATGTTTATCCTCAAAGCGTTCGAACGCGGCGCGGACGGCGTGATCCTGTGCGGCTGCCATCCCGGCGACTGCCACTACAGCACGGGCAACTACTACACCCGCCGCCGCATGGCGCTCCTGTTCAGCATGCTGGACTACATCGGCGTAGAACGCGGCCGCACCCGTGTGGAATGGGTCTCCGCCGCGGAAGGCGCGCGGTTCTCCAAGGTCATGAACGATTTCGTGGCCAAGATCCGCGAACTGGGTGAAAACGTGAAAGTAGGTGACCTCAGATGCAAAGAGTAAGCGAGAAAGTGATCGCACGCGCCCGCGAGCTGATGCGCGAGGGCACTGTCAATAAAGTAGCGGGCTGGAAGGCCGGCGAATTCTTCTACGACTGCGCGCCGTACGTGTTCGAGTCGGAAGAAGCGCTGAAAGATCTGGTGTACGACCGCTTCTGCGCCGCCAACCTCAGCAAATATATGATCAAAAACAGCGTTGCCGCCGGTGCGGAAGGCGGTAAAGTGCTGGTGCTGCTGAAGCCGTGCGACACGTACAGCTTCAACCAGCTGCTCACCGAACACCGCATTGCCCGCGAGAACGTATACGTTCTGGGCGTGGGGTGCGAGGGGATGTGCGACATTGACCGCATCCGCGAAAAAGGCTTTAAAGGCATCACCGGCGTGGATGAGAACGCGGACGGCAAAACGCTCACCGTGCACACGCTGTACGGCGACGGCGAAGTCGCCATCGACGACGTGCTGGTCAATAAATGTGAGTTCTGCAAAGGCAAGGCCCACATGATCTTTGACGAGCTGATCTCGGACAACGAAGACGAAGGCCCCCGCGGCGACCGCTTCGCCGGCGTGCGCGAACTGGAGGCAATGTCTCCCGCGGACCGTTTTGCGTTCTGGCAGTCGGAGCTCTCCAAGTGCATCCGCTGCAACGCCTGCCGCAATGCCTGCCCCGCCTGCTCCTGCCGCAAGTGCGTGTTCGACAACGACGCTTCCGGCATCGCGTCCAAGGCCAACACCGACAGCTTCGAAGAGAAAATGTTCCACATCATCCGCGCTTTCCACGTGGCCGGACGCTGCACGGACTGCGGCGAGTGCACGCGCGTATGTCCGCAGGGCATACCGCTCCACCTGTTCAACCGCAAATATATAAAAGACATCAACGAATTCTACGGCGAGTATGCCGCCGGCGCGGAAGCGGGACAGCGCGGGCCGCTGATCAACTATACGCTGGAAGATATTGACCCCGCCGCCGTGAGCGATAAAGGAGGGAACTGACCATGTCTGTTAAGAGAATAGAATTGACCGGACTGGAGCAGTTGTTCGCCGCCCTGTCGCTCACCCGCAAAGTTTACCTGCCCGTAGAAAAAGCGGGTCAATACGATTACGCTCCCTGGCAGCCCGGCCTCACTTACCATCCGGAAGTGCTGCACACGGTGAAGAGCGCGAAGAGCGTGTTCTTCCCCCAGAGCGAGGATCTGATCCGCTACAAGCGCGACGGCCTCAGTCTGGAGATCCGGGAGCAGGCGCCGGAAGACGAGGAATTCGTGGTGTTCGGCGTGCACGCGTGCGACGTTGCCGGCTTTGAAGTGCTGGACCGGGTGTTCCTGTCAGAGCCCGTTGACGGATACTACAAAGCGCGGCGGGAGCACGGCGCCGTGTTCTCCGTGATGTGCGCGAAGCCGGAGGAAACGTGCTTCTGCGGGACGTTCGGCATTGACGCTGAGACGCCCGGGGGAGACGTGCAGTCCTGGATCGCGGACGGATACCTGTACATGGAAGCCCTCACCGAAAAGGGAAGCGCGGTCCTGGCGGCGCTGGAAGGCATTGTCACCGACGCGGACGCGCAGGCGGAGCAGGCGGTGCGGGAGACCCGCGAAGCGCATAAGGAAATAATGGGGAGACTGCCCCTGGCGGAGCTCACCACCGAAGGCTTCGGCGCGGACGCGGA
>CACZOW010000023.1 GCA_902782885.1 uncultured Ruminococcus sp.
AGCCCAGCAGTCCGTCAACGATCGTTTTCCAGCCGTTGTAGTCGTTGGCGCCGACAACTTCTTTGGCGAGCAGATTGCCGCTCGCGTCCACGAACAGCGTCGTGGGCACCGCGGAGGAGCTGTAGTTCCTGAGCGCGTCTTCATAACGCACGATCGGATATGTGAGCCCGTTGCCGCTGATCAGCTGCCGCGCCTCGGCGTCCATGTCCGTGGATTCGAACACGCCGACAATGACCAGGCCCTTGTCCTTGTACGCCTCGTAGAGCTGTTCCAGTTCGGGCAGTTCGCGGATGCAGGGCGGGCACCAGGGTTCCCAGTAATTGAGCATTATCACTTTTGCAGAGGCAAAATCCGCCAGTTTTACTACGTTTCCGTCAATATCATGCGACACGAAATCGTACTTTCCGCGCGCGGCGGAAGTGCCGTCGCCGCTCTCGTCCTGTATCTGCTGCGACAGGTCGTCGATCTCGTCCTTTATTCCACTCCACAGCTGGCCGAGTCTCTCGCACGACGCCGTCGAGAGCAGCATGACCGCCGCGCAGAGCACCGCCAGCAATTTCGCCGTTCCTGATCTTTTCATCCCGGGTCGCCTCCCCTCGCCCCCGATTATACACAAAACCGACGCCCGTTTGCAACTTTTTAAGCACGGGGTCAGACCTCTGTTTTAAGCACGGGGTCAGACCTCTGTTTTAAGCACGGGGTCAGACCCGCGGCTTAAAAAACCGCGTTTAAAGATTGACGGACGGCGGTGGATGGTGGTATATTTTGCGTTGTCCGCGGCGGCCGGCAATGATGCCGGCGCCGGAGGATCATCCGGACAGCGAAGAGCGGTAAGAGCGGAGGCAGCGCAGAATGAAATTGACTTTTTTAGGCACCGGAGCGGCGGACTGGGACATCAACGCATACGAACCGGGCAAAGAATTCCGGCGGTTTTCGGCGGCAATAGTGAACAGCGACCTGCTGATCGACCCCGGACCGCACATTTTCCACTTCGCGGAATGCGCGGGCAGACCCGGAATGTTCGACGGCGTGCGGGATATTATTGTCACCCACACCCACGGGGACCACTTCTGCCCCGCCACTGTGGAAAAACTCTGCCTGAACGGTCCCCGCAGCACGCTCTGGGGCGACAAAGCCTGCCTGCGCAAGCTCGAACGCGCGCTCGGCCCGGAAAAAGCCGCGCAGATCGACTTCCGCGAGACCGCGGTAAACCCGGACGAGCCGTACCGCGTGGGCAATTACGTTATCCGTCCCCTGCGCAGCAACCACGCCACCGACGACCGCGCCGAGACCACCCGCCTGTACGTCATCGAGGAGCCGGAGACCCGCCGCCTCCTGTACTACGGCTGCGACAGCGCGTGGATCCCCACCGAATCCTGGAACGTGATCAAAACGCTGCCCTTGAACGCCATGGTCCTGGAAGACACCTGCGGCGAGCTCGCCACCGACGACTGGCGCATATTTGAGCACAACACCATCGAAATGCTGGAACTGATGCTCCGGATGTTCCGGAAATACGGCTGCTTCGCCCCCGACGTGCGCTACTACACGTCCCACATGGCCCGGACGCTGCACACGGATCATCAGCGGCTTAAGGAAAAACTGGCGCCGCTGGGCGTCACGCCCGCGTACGACGGGATGACAATTACAATATAATGGCAAATGGCAAATGGCAAATGGCAAATTAATGGGCAAAGGGCAAATGAATTGAGGGCAATATGGCAAGACGGAAACGCGAAAACATCATTAACATGCACTGCCACATTTTCCCCGAGAAGATCGAGGAAAAGGCCGTGAGCGCCATCGGCGCGTTCTATGACATACCGATGCAGAACAAAGGCACGTCGGAGTACCTGCTCGAGGACGGCCGTTCGGTCGGCGTGAGCAAATACCTGGTCTGCTCCACCGCCACCACCGCGCATCAGGTCGAATCCATAAACAATTTCGTTGCCCGCGAAGCCGCGCTGCATCCGGAATTTATCGGGTTCGGCTCGCTGCATCCCGACTATGAAAGTGTTGCCGCCGAGATCGACCGCATGCTGACGCTGGGACTGCGCGGCATAAAACTGCATCCGGATTTTCAGAAATTCAACATTGACGACGAGCGCGCGTTCCCGATCTACGAAGCCGCGGAGGGCCGCCTGCCCATACTGTTCCACACCGGCGACGACCGGTACGATTTCTCCAGCCCCAAACGCCTCGCCCGCATTCTGGAGCGGTTCCCGAAGCTGGTGGCGATCGCCGCGCACTTAGGCGGATACCGCGACTGGGTCGACGCCGCGGTCAATTACGGCAATCCCCGCGTGTACATTGACACCTCCAGCGCACTTATGTTCGTCCCGCCGGAACAGGCGGTCAATATCATCCGCGCCCACGGCATCTCCCGCGTCTTTTTCGGCACCGACTCCCCCATGTGGAGCCACGAAGGCGAAATGGAGCGGTTCAACGCCCTGCCCCTCACGCCGGAAGAACGCCGGCTGATCCTGCACGAAAACGCAGAAAAATTTTTAAAGTTATAAGTTATAAGTTTTAAGTTTTAAGTTTTAAGTTGAGGTACGGCGCCATCATCCGATTCTCAGCATTTGCCCTTTGCCATTTGCCATTTGCAATTATTCGAAGAACTCCCGTTTCCGCCTGAGCGACACCGAAAGCAGCAGCCCGATGCAGATATAATTAGTGATCATAGCGCTGCCGCCTTTGCTGATAAAGGGCAGCGGCAGTCCGGTGATGGGCATGATGCCCAGATTCATTCCGATATTTTCAAAAATATTGAACAGAAACATCGCCAGGATGCCGGCGGCAACGCACTTGCCGTACATATCCCGCGCCCGCGCCGAAATGTAGCACATCCGGAGCAGCAGGACCGCGAACAACAGCACCACCAGCGCGGCAATTATAAACCCGCCCTCCTCGCCGATCACCGCGAAGATCGAGTCGGACATTTTGACCAGGATCTTCTTGCCGCCGTTCATTGCCCCCTGCCCGACGCCCTGGCCGGTGAGGCCTCCGGATCCGATCGCCGTCTCCGAACGGATCAGCTGCAGCGAGTAATCCGGGTATTTTTCCGGGTCGATAAACGCGAACAGTCTTGCCCGCCGCGTACCGTTCAGGTAGAACTTCCAGAGGAAAGGTATTGCCGCCCCGCCCAGCGCGAGCACGGACAACACATACCACCACTTCGCCCGCCCCACGAACAATACCATCAGGAACGAGAAGGTCAATACCATTGCCTGCCCCATATCCTTCTGCAGGATGATCAGGCCCAGCGGGACCAAAAACGCAAATGAAATGATCGCCACGCGCCGGAATCCGAACCCTTCCTCCTGCGCCTTTTCGAGTTCGATGGCGATCACCAGCACCATTGCCAGCTTCATCAGTTCGGAGGGCTGATACGTGAAACTGCCGATCCCGATCCAGGAACGGCTGCCGTAATCCTCCACGCCCAGCGGCGTGAAAACGCTGAGCATGAGCAG
>CACZOW010000024.1 GCA_902782885.1 uncultured Ruminococcus sp.
AAAGTCGAGGGCCTGGACAGCGGCGCGGACGACTATCTGACCAAGCCGTTCATGACAAAAGAACTGCTCGCGCGGCTCCGGGCGCTGGGCCGCCGCAGCCTTCCGACGAACGACGGCAGCCTCACGTACGGGGACCTGACGCTGGACGTGAAAAATGCCGCGCTGAAATGCAGTAACGGCCAGAGCGTGCGGCTGGGAGAAAAAGAGCTCCGGATCCTCGAATATCTTATAGCGAATCAGGGGCAGGTGCTGTCCCGCGAACAGATCGCGCTGAAGATCTGGGGATACGAGAGCGACGCGGAGTACAACAACGTCGAGGTGTATATGTCATTTGTCCGCAAAAAACTCGCCTTCGTGGAAACGCGCTGCGAGATCAAGGCGATCCGCGGGCTCGGATACGAACTGAGGTGCCGCGATGTTCAGTAAAACTAAACGAAAAATAGTATTTGCGGTCGTTTTCTCGCTGCTGGCGCTGCTGGCGGTGACGCTTACGACCATTTATTTGTCCAACCGGTTCGCGATCAACGCCGAAAACCTGCGGACGCTCAGGACCTACGCGCAGCGGTATTCGCTCGCGGGCCAGCAGCCCAAGCCGGCGGACAACGAAAGACCCGACGGAAGGCCCGGAAACAGGGAGGATAAAAACGAGCCGCGGTTCCAGTTGTCAACGTTCTACTCGGTCGCGTTTTCAGAAGAGGGCGAGGTGCTCGCCGTCAACAACGGCAACAGCGCGCTCCGGAGCGAAGACGAGCTGATCCGGCAGGCGTCCGCGCTCATAAAGGGCGGCAAAAAAAGCGGCCGGAAAGGCGAGCTGACGTATCTGGTGGAGGACAAAGGCGAGTACACGCTCGTCGCTATGCTCGACAGCACGATCAGCGAAGGCAACCAGACGGTACTCATCCGCCAGATGCTCATCATCGGAGCCGCCGCCATGGCGGTGCTCGCCGTTGCCGCGATTTTTATCGCGCGCCGCATCGTGAAGCCGCTGGAAGAAAACGACAAACGCCAGAAACAGTTCGTATCCGACGCGGGCCACGAGCTCAAGACGCCCATCGCGGTAATTTCCGCCAACAGCGAACTGCTCCGGCGGGAGGCGGGGGACAGCGAGTGGCTGGACAATATCGATTACGAAAACGAACGCATGTCCGACCTGGTAAAACAGCTGCTCTTCCTGTCAAAAGCCGAGAACGGCGGCCTGCCCAAAGAGACCGTGGACCTTTCCCGCCTGGTGGACGGCGAAGTGCTTCCGTTTGAGAGCCTCGCGTTCGAAAAAGGCGTTCGCATCGAGTCGCGGATCGAGCGGGGCGCGACTGTTGACGGCAATCCGAACCAATTGCGGCAGCTCGTCTCCATCCTGCTGGACAACGCGTTGTCCCACGGCACCGGAGATACGATCGGACTCACGCTGCGCCGCGAGAAGCATACGGCGCTGCTGGCCGTGCAGAACCGCGCGGACCCCATCGGCGCGGAACAGCTGGAGCGCCTGTTCGACCGGTTTTACCGCTCCGACGCGGCAAGAAGCGGGAACGGCTCCCATTACGGACTCGGCCTTTCCATCGCCAAAGCAGTCACGGAACTCCACGGCGGCACGATCCGCGCGGAGTACAAAAACGGCACGGCGATCTTCACCGCGGCGATCCCCGAAAAAAAGATTTAAACATTCAATCTTCTTTCAATCCTCCTCCGTATAATTGCAATTGTAAACAGGCGGGGACACAGTCTTCCCGCGGAAGGAGGCAAGGATATGAAAAAAGTTCTTACAATATTGACGGCGGTAATGATGGCGGTGATGCTGGCGGTGTTTGGCGCCTGCACGGTCAGAAACACGGACGGCAACGGAGCCGCATTGACCGATTCCGCCGCGGCGGTCACCGTTCAGCTGGAAACGGCTGTGACGTCGGTCACGGATCAGGATATTGACGCCGAAGAGGCTACAGGCACATTCGAACTGACAACGGAAGACGGCGCGTTCACCGTATCCGGCAATGTTTACACGATCTCCGCCGCGGGTACGTACACGGCCGCCGGCCTGCTGGAGGGGCAGCTCGTGGTCAGCGCGGGAGAGGACGATGAAGTGGTCCTCGAGCTTTCCGGCGCGACAATTACGTGCGGCACCGATTCGCCGATCAAGGTGATCTCCGCCGGCAAAGTCGAGATCTCGGCGAAAAAAGGCACGGAAAACGTCATCAACGATACCCGCAGCGCCAAAAAACAGGACTCCGAAGGGCAGGGCGCCGGCGCGATCTGGGCGGATTGCGACCTCAAACTCAAGGGCAACGGCACGCTGGTAGTGAACGCCGGCTACAACAACGGCATCCACACGACCAAGGATCTTACGATACAAAACCTTACT
>CACZOW010000025.1 GCA_902782885.1 uncultured Ruminococcus sp.
CCGGAAGGCCAGCCCGCGGACAATCAGGGCAAGAACCTGCCGCGCCACGGCAAACCCGAGCGCGGACCGAAGCCCGGACGCGAGAATTTTGAAGGCATCTTAAACCGCCGTCCCGCCCGAGGCGCCAAAGAGGAAACGCTGGAGGATATCCGGAAGGATATTGCCGCCATCGAAAAAGAGATCGAGCTGGAGATCTCCGACATCTCCGTCATGAAGCTCAACGTCTGAGCCGGCTATGCGGTACCGGAAGCTGTTTGAAGAGCTGCCGCCGCTGTCCGCCGCCGCGCTGGGGACGGATTACTACGGCAAGACCATACCGGAGCCGGAGGCGCGGGCACTTCTGGAAGCGTATCTGGAGGCGGGGGGCAACGTAATTGACACCGCCCACGTCTACTCCGACTACCTGCCCGGCGCGAAACACATGAGCGAGAAAGTGATCGGCCGGTGGCTGTGGGACAACGGCGCGCGCGAGCGCGTTGTCCTCTGTACCAAAGGCGGATTTCCGGTGGTCGGCGATATGCACGCCTCGCGCATCGATCGCGACAGCATCCGGGCGGATATGTACGAGAGCCTGGGCTGTCTGGGCGTTGACAACGTGGATATTTACTGGCTGCACCGCGATGACCCTAACGTGCCGGTATCGGAGATCGCGGGCTGGATGGACGAACTGTACCGCGAAGGCGTGTTCAGATACTGGGGCGTATCCAACTGGAATTCCCGCCGCATCGGGGAGATCCGGACGTACTGCGCGGACAACGGGCTTACGCCGCCCGCCTGTTCGCAGATCAAATGGAGCTTTGCCGTGCCCAATCCGGGCAGCGCCGGCGACGATACGCTGCAGGAAATGGACCGCACGGAGCACGCGTGGTATCTGAAAAACCCGATGCCGGTGTTCGCGTACTCGTCCCAGGCAAAGGGCTTTTTCTCAAAGCTCGGCGCGGCGCGCGCGGCGGACGGCGGCAAAACGCGCGTCATCGACGGCATCGCCGATCCGGGCGGCAAAGCGGGCAAACGCTATTTCAGCGCCCGCAACGTGGCGCGGTACCGCACGCTGGAGGCACTCTCCGCGGAGACGGGCATTGACCCGGGACAACTGGCGATCTGGTGGATGACCCGGCCGGGCACGATACCGGCGGTGCCGGTGGTGGGGCCGCGGAATATTGACCAGCTGAAGGATACGCTGGCGGGCGTAAACGCGGAAATTGACCCCGAAACACTCAAAAAATACGTACTTTTCCGGAGGGATCGGCTGTGAAACTAATTATTGCCATCGTACACGACGACGACGCGGCGGAACTGATGAACGCGCTGAACCGGGAGAATTACGGCGTGACGCGCATGTGTTCCAGCGGAGGTTTTTTGCGGGCGGGCAACACCACGCTCCTCTGCGGCGTGGAGGAAGAGCGGCTGGACGGCGCGCTGGCGATCATCGAAAAAAGCTCCCGCGGCCGCAAACACACCATCAGCCCGGCAACGTTCAACGCCACTGCCGGCGCTCCCGGCGACGTGCCCACGTACCCTATGGAGATCACGGTAGGCGGCGCCACGGTGTTCGTGCTTGAAGTGGAGAAATTCCTGAAATTCTGAAAGAATAGTATAATGTTTGAAACGCTGCTGGGACAGGAATATGTGAAACGCACGCTGACGGACGCGCTCGCGGCCGGCCGCGTCGGACACGCATATCTGTTCTGCGGGCCCGCGGGGATCGGGCGCAAGAGTTTTGCCGCCGAATTCGGACGCGCGGTGATGTGCACGTCGCCGGGGGAAGGCGGGGAGCCCTGCGGACAATGCCTCAGCTGCCGGCTGACCGCGGCGGGCAATAACCCCGATTACAAAGTGATCTCGGGCGAAGAGGGCAAGACCGGCATCGGCGTCGAGACCGTGCGGGCGCTGGAGGAGGATATCGTCACCGCGCCCACGGCGGGACGGCGTAAAATATACGTGATCGACCGCAGCGAAAAACTGACGGCGCAGGCGCAGAACGCGCTGCTCAAGACCATCGAGGAACCGCCCGAATACGCCATGCTGATATTCATCTGCGCGAACCCCTCGCTGCTCATCGACACGGTGCGTTCGCGGGTGACCCGGCTGGATCTCGCCCGCAATACCCGGGAGGAAGTGCTCCGGGCGTACGGCGAAAAAGCCGGAAAAGGCGCGGAACTCACG
>CACZOW010000026.1 GCA_902782885.1 uncultured Ruminococcus sp.
AATTATCCAGAGCGAATCGGCGCAATTTTGCTCTAATGGTATAAAACGCACGGAAAATGAAAAAATTATCCAGTTGCAAGACCAAAGACGGAGCCAATGGCATCGAGATGGAGCCAAAAATGGTATAAGACAGCTCAAAAATCATTAAATTTATCCAGAATCCGGGAGCTATGCAAAAATCGAGAAGCCGGGAGAAGGCGCCCTCTGGATAATTAAGTCGATTGTCGTTAAAATTATCCAAATCCGCATGTCTAAATCGGTCAAAGAAGGCGCCATTAGAAGGCGCCCGCAGAACGTGACATTTAAAGGCTTCGGTTCACAATACAACCGAATATATCCGCCCCTCGCCGCAGTCAACAGACTCAAGCGTCTCAAGTCTGAGGCGGCGCTCATTGACGTAAATGTCGCTGCCGGAGCCGTACGGAACAAAAACACGGAGCGTTGTCCCCTCCGGCGCGTCGGAAGTGATTATAAGCGAATCGCCGAAAAACAGATCGGAAGTGTTGAAAGCGCCGCGGTAAATATTGTCATCCGCCCACAGAAACGCGGGATGATCCGTCACCTGCTTGCATATTATCGCTCTGGCGGTGTGGCCCGGCAGTTCCTGATCGATGAACGAACGCCCGGAGGCCAGCACTTCCCCGCAAAGCGCATCGATAAAGATACACGGCTCCGTAAGTTTCAGCACTCTGTTGTCGCTGAATTCGTCGTAATTGTACAGAACGTGGATCTCGGTCGGAACGGATTTGTCGGGGACGCGCATATACGCGTGGGTGCAGCACGGATATTCCCAGAAATCCACAGGCTCCACACCGTGTCCGGAGGGCGGCAGCAATTGCGCAAAAAGCCGGCGGCGTTCTTCGGGCAATTTGTCCAGTTCGTCGCCCGAGAGCAGCGACCCGCCGCTGAACGCGCAGGCAACAGCCAGAAATTCCGCTTCGTTTTCTGACAATACCACGCTGTCGTCGCCGTACTCGCACAATTTATCCCGCAGCAGCACGCTGTCGGGGTCAACGCAGAACACCCTTCCGCCGTAATATGAACGGTACAGCATGTTGCGGACGTTGGCGCAGATTATGTTCCAGGCGCCCGGAAACTGATCCGGCGGATAACCCGCCCAGGATACGTCCGGGGTCACGCGGATCGCGTCAAACACGCCCGCGCTCTCGCCGATCGTGCCGCCGCAGGCCAGCAGGAACGCGTCAGCGCCCGCGGCGCGCCGGATCGCTTTGAGCAGCGCGCGGTACGTTGCCACCGAATAGTCACGCAGATAGCGCACGCGGGAATTGTCCGCGTCCTGGCGGTACAGCAGCGAGTCCAGAAAATCCAGTTTAAAATACTTTACGCCCCATTCATTAGCGGCGCGGCGCACAAAATCGGTAATTTCTTTTATTACCTCCGGCGCACCGATATCCAGCGGATATACGTCCGAGAAGGACGGCACCGGTGCGCGGTCGCTGTACAGCCTGCTTTTATAATCCTCAAACAGGTCCGAGGAGGCGGTGATCAGGCCCGGCGCATACCAGAGTCCGGGGGTGATGCCGCGTTCGGAGATCCGCGCGCTGACCGCACTGATCCCCTCCGGAAACTTGCTTTGCTCCGGAGTCCAGTGACAGGCAAATGATCCGCCCTGCTGCCACCAGTCGTCGATCTGGATCACCGGGAAAAGTTCTTCTTTACATTTCTCACGAAGCGGCCGCAAAAAGCGGGAATCGAATTCTTCCGTCTGCTTCAGCACTTTTTCCGCGTCGGTGTAACCGTAGTGGCAGGACCAGGAGGACCAGCCGAACGGGACGCGCGGCGCGGTACGTATCTTCTGCTTCAGCGCGATGGATTCGGCCACGGCGCCGAAAAACAGACCGGCGCTCACGGTGTCGTCGATCATAATGCTCTCGAGCCGCAGGATCGTGCCGGCACTCACCGGACGGTCTTCCAGGTCGTACACGGCGCTGACACGGCCGGGAGTATATGTGAAGTATGTGAAAAATTTTTCAAAGGAAGTAAAGCCCAGATTCAGGAAGAACATCTTGTCCGGATCTTCGCATTCGGTACGCGCCGCCATAAAAATATTGCGGGAAAACCTTATCGGATTGTCCGCGGAGAGCACACGCGCCCAGGAATTCGTTGACACGCCCGCGTCATATACGAGCGCGCCGGCGGGGTCAAATTCAAATATGAGTTCGAACCGCCTGAGCGCCGCGTCCGACTGCGGCTGAAAATAGATCACATATTCGCCGTCAACGCTCGTTTCGCGCACGTCGAACACCACGCCGCCCAGCATATAGGCGTCCGACAGCCGTTCGATATCGCGAATGACCGAAAAAGTCTGACCGTTTGATCTTGTGAGCTTTAATTCGATTTCCATGTCAATGAAGTCTGATCTGCCTTATTTTATCACAATCCGAACAGCGCCAGGAACCAGCGCACAAGCCGCACGAACCAGTTGGCCCTGGGCATGGATTCGGCGGTGATAAGTTCGACGCGGCCGATCTCTTTTTCGTCGAGATAGTATACGACGTAGCCGCAGCTGACGCCTTCTTCGATAGGCGCCTTGAGCTCTTCGGTGAGCTCGATGGCGGTCTTAACGTCGTTCGATTCCTTGATGTTCAGCAATACGTAGAAATCGCCCGCGGTCTCCGTCTTGATCTTCTTGTACTTGCCGTCCTTTATGTCGACTTTCTTCACAAAAGTGCCGTATTTGCACAGCATTTTGTACTCGTAGTTCGCAAGCGAATATTCCGCGAGCTTGCGCACTTTGGCGATGCGCAGATTTTCATTTTCCTCCCCCAGCACCACGCTGACCACGCGCCGCTCCTCCTGGGCCGCGGTGCAGGCAACGGAATATTTATCCGTTGCCGAATACCCGATCATGGAGCCGTCGGAGCCGTCGTAGAATTTCCGGCGGGACAGCGGGTTGGAGCTGACCATTTCCGTGTTGGGCTGCTTGGTGGAATCGTGCTGGAACAGGCCGTACGTCAGGTTCAGGTAGCTGAGCACGTCCGGATGCTTCCCTACAAGTTCGCTCATGATGCGGGCAATATCCGCCGCGCACGAGTACTGTGCTTCGTCAATACCGGTCGAGTCCGTAAAGAGCGTGTTGACCAGTCCCAGCTCATGTGCCCGCGTGTTCATCATTGCCGCGAACTGCGGCTCTGTGCCGCCCAGAAACTCGGCGAGCGCGCACGCGGCATCCTGCGCACCGTTGATGCAGATTGCCTCTATGGCCTGCTCCACTCGGATAGTTTCTTTCTTCCCCGCGTCCAGATACACGCGCACTTTGCCTTTTGAAACATCCTGCGCGTGCTGGGAGACCGGAAACGCCGTATCCAGCGCGATCGCTCCGGAATCGATCTTTTCAAAAGCGATCAGCAGCGTCATGAGTTTTACCAGATTGCCCACGACGACCTTTTTCGTGCTGTCCTCGCCCGACATGATGAGCTGGCCCGACGCGGTATCCGCGGTAGCGTAGCAGCCGGTGAGTTCATCGATCTTCAGGTCGCGGTAAAAGCCCATCGCCTCATCTTTATTGTAGTCCGCGAAGGCCGCGCCGGAGAAGCCGGACAGCAGATACAGCACAAGGACCGAAAACGCCGCCGCGCGTATGATCTTTCTTCTATGAGAACATCTTATATTATCACTCATAACGTTATCACTCCCCGCAGATCTCGTAGGCGTTGTCCAGCCACGAAAGTGTTTCGGCGCTGACGGGTCTGCTCGAATAGAGCGTGCACAGCGCATCGCCTTCGGAGACATTGACGCCGCTGCGCGTGTGCATCACTACGCCCGCGTGAGGATCCGAAGGGTCGGTCTTTACCGCGCGTCCGGCTCCCAGCGTGAAGGCCGCCATTCCCATGGAATAACCGTCTATCTTGCGCAGAAAACCGCCGTTCCGGGCATAATAGACCTGCGAATATGCTGCTTTGCCCAGATATTTTTCCGGATCGGAACACACCCGCCGGTCGCCGCCCTGCGCCTCGATCATGTCTCCCAGTTTACGGAGCGCGCTGCCGTCGTCAATACGTTCCTGCGCCATCCGCTCGCCTTCTTCATACGAAACGCCCAGCCCCAGCGCGATCATCCTGCCCGCGAGACCTAAGCAGTGCTCCACAAGGTCCGGACTGCCGCGGCCTTTCAGCGTTTCGATCGCTTCCTCGACTTCCACCGCGTTGCCGATATTCATTCCCAGCGGTTCTTCCATGGTGTTCAGTACAGCCACCGTGCGGCGTCCGACTTCCGTGCCGATGGCGCACATGGTATCCGCCAGCAGCTGCGCCTGTTCCCGCGTCTTCATGAACGCGCCGGACCCGTATTTCACGTCGAGGACAATGGCGTCCGCCCCCGCCGCGATCTTTTTGCTCATTATACTGGCGGCGATCAGCGGAATGGAATCGATCGTCCCGGTCACGTCCCGGAGCGCGTACAGTTTTTTGTCCGCGGGCGCCAGTTCGGCGGTCTGGCCGGCAACGCAGATGCCGGTCTCGTTGACCATTTTCACCATCTGTTCCACCGTGAATGAAGTGCCGAGTCCGGGAATGGATTCAAGTTTGTCTATCGTCCCGCCGGTGAAGCCCAGCGCGCGTCCGGACATTTTGGCTACCGGGATCCCGCAGGCCGCTGCAACCGGTCCGACGATAAGCGTAGTCTTGTCGCCGATGCCGCCGGTGCTGTGTTTGTCCACTTTCACGCCCGGTATGCCCGAAAGATCCACCTGTTCGCCGGAACGGGCCATGGCAAGTGTGAGCTCCGCCGTTTCTTTATAGTCCATCCCTTTGAAGAAGATGGCCATCATCAGCGCCGCCGCCTGCTCGTCAGGTATATCGCCGCGGGTATAGCCCTCTATAAAGAAACTGATCTCCGCGGGGCTGAGCACGCCGCCGTCACGTTTTTTTATTATAATATCGACTGCACGCATCGTCTGACCTCCTCAAGATCACTGTAGTACGCTGTCCGCAGCTCCGGGTTGTAAATCAGGCTGGCGGGATGGTAGAGCGGTATCAACGTGTACGCCAGGCCGTTTACGGTGATCGTTTCCGTTCTTCCGTGCGCCTGGCCCACGGTCACGTCGCGAAGCGTTCCGCCGCCGTCATCCGCACAGCCCAGCGCGCCCGACAGCGCGGTACCGCCCAGGGTGATTATAAGCGCCGGGGACAATTCCTCTATCTCCCGCCTCAGCCAATCACGGCAAAGCGCGATCTCAAATTTTTTGACCGGCCGGTTTGCCAGCGTGCCGGCTTTTTTGCCTGCGCGCGCCAGCCGGTATTTCACCGTATTGGTGATGTACAGTGTTTCGCGGGCAATGCCCGTGCGCGAAAGCAGTTCATTGAGTATTTTGCCGGCGGCGCCCACGAAGGGCCTGCCCTGCTTTACTTCGTCTTTTCCCGGCGCCTCGCCGATCAGCATCACGCGTTCGCCGCCGCGGCCGTCGCCGTACACGAATTGCGGCAGAATATCCGGCAGTTTACCGGATTTTACATACTCGCCGTATCCGGCCTCCGCATCGCGTCGAAATGCTTCGTTGTCTATGTTCATAACTGCCCCTGCTTCTGATCCGCCTGCGCTTTGCGCGCCGCTTTTACTTCCTCAAGCTTCTGCTTTACAGCCTTAAGGTCCTGCCAGAACGGCAGTTTCTTAGATTCGTCCCGCAGAAGCGCGGCGGGATGGAACGTTGACATAAACCAGATGCCTTTTTTTTCGATCCATTTGCCCCGGGCGCGGGTGATGCTCTCCTCCGCAGAAACGAGATTGGTGTGCGCCACCGCGCCGAGGCATACGATTATTGACGGACGTATCAGTGAAAACTGCGCGCGCAGGAATCCCAGGCAGGCCTGTGCCTCCGCGGGCTGCGGCGTGCGGTTTCCGGGCGGACGGCACTTCACGACGTTGGCAATATAATAGTCCTCTTCACCGAAGGAAAGCGAAGCCAGCGCCACATCCAGAAGCTGTCCCGCCGCACCTACAAAGGGCAATCCCTGCTCGTCCTCCTGACGTCCCGGACCCTCTCCTACGAACATGAGCGGCGCCGTGCGGGATCCGCGTCCGACTACCGTGTTGGTGCGTTCGCGGCACAGCACGCACCGGCGGCAATCTCTTACCGCGCTTTCCAGATTCTCCCAGGTCAGTTCCAGTGCGTTCGCCATCTTTAATTGTCCGCCGCGGCTGTCAATGCATACCGTTTTACAGCTATTGTCAACGGTACAGTTTGATGTACCGGCCTTCGTTGTCGTACAGTTCGTACGGGTCTCCGTATTTTTCGAATACGCCCTTATTGGCGTAGGCAATCAGCGTTTTGCCGCAGTATATGAAGCGCTCGCCGTAGATATTGCCCACGTCGCGGTGCTTGTACGTGCCGTTGCACAGGATCTCGCTCATACTGGTGCCGTACATCACGTGGAACCCTTCGCTGATGAGTTTGGAATATTGCTCGGTGCCGTATTCCACCCAGGTTCCGAACGGGTACACGTAGAACGGCGTATAACCGATGAGCGGTTTGACCTGTGTATTCCAGCTGTTGAAATCCTTGTTGAGCTTATCCCCGGTCAACGTAGAGAGATCGAGATGCGCATAGCTGTGGCAGCCGAAGTAAAAGCCGTGTTCTTTCAGGTATTTGATCACTTCGCGGGCCTCCGCGCGCTCTTTCTCCACGTCGTAGCCCCTTGACGCGTAACGCGTGTCGGTGCGGTAGCCCAGTATGCCCGCGTTGCCGCTAACCGCCAGCATCAGTCTCGCGCCGGCGAAGGAAAAGTCGGGATGTTTCAGGCAGAACTGTTCGGTAATGTCGCATACGTCGCGCTCGTACGAATACTCTTCGGTACCGTCTTTCATAAGCGTGTACGACGCGATATGATCGTTATAGACCACGATCTTATCGATGCGGCCGGTGCCGTGCTCGTCTTCCGGGAAGCAGACGTTGTCGCAGGAAATTATGATGCCGGTCTTGCCCTTGGGCAGTTTGACCGATTTCTTGAGATTCGCGATCAGATTGCCGTCGCGCCACTCGTAGTCAAAAATGTAGTTGGCGTCGATAAGTATGTAGTTTTTGGCATATAAATTGTCCAGCAGGCGCACATATTCCACGGTGGTGTTGTTCCAGTCGTGCCAGGAACTCTTGGGGTTGATAGCCAGGTCAAGTTCGGGGAACGCCACCAGGTTATGCACGAAAATGTGCCCCAACTTGCTCACGGGGCAATCCCAGTACTCCTTGCTGCTGTCAAGAGTTACGCAGTACACTTCCTCTTCACGGCCGGGGATCGGGACCATGCGCGCGGACTCGGAGCTGCCGTACACCGGGGCGTTGTCGGGGATGTCTCCGGAAGAAGGGCGCTGGGTAGGCGCGGCAGTGGCGGTGGGCTGCTTTGTCGGCGTCGCGGGCACGTCCGTGGCGGGAACTTCAGTGGCGGGGACTTTTGTCACAACGGGGGTCTCAGTCCCGCCATTTTCCGTGGAAACGGCTGCCGAGGCATCGGGAGCGTCGGTGGGCGCGTCCGTGATCACGGGCTCTACCGTGAACGCGGGATCCGGGGTGACAATGATCATATAGTCCGTATTGTCCGGATTGAACGTCCGTACCGTTTCGCTGCCGTTCCCCATATTGCACGCGGACAACAGCACCGCCAGGCCGGCGCACAACGCCAGCGCGATCAATAATATGACAGTTCTTTTCTTCATAATTCTCACTTTTGTAGGCTCCGGCGGTCCATGACCGCCTCGGTAAAAGAAAAATGCGGCAGCCCGGAAACCCGGGACGACCGCATCTCGTCTGATCGTTATTCTGCCGGACAGCGGCCGCCGTCAGTAAACCCAAACAGCGTTAAACTGTTTTCCGGTCTTTTACTCCTCTGTTTCGTCGTCATCGAGCCACTCGATGTCGATCTTGGTGCCGCATTCGGGGCACTTGAAGGATTTAACGCTTTCGTCAATGTCCAGTTCGTCGAAGTCCAGCTCCGCGCCGCATTCCGGACAGGTCAGCGGTTCGTCGATATCTTCGTCATAATACTCTTCGTCAAACACTTCGGACTCCAGATCGTCAATGCGCTCTTCGTACTCGTCGATCACATCCAGGATCTGATCCTGCGTATCCTCCAGGTCCTCGGCGGAGATCGCCAGGTCCTCAACGATATCGATCAGCGCTTTGAAAAGCCTGCCCTCGTCCGTATTGGTGTCGAACTTCATGCCTTCCATCAGGCCTTTGACGTAATTAACGCGTTCGGAAAGATAGCCCATAGTAAACCTCCTGTGAAATGTTTAATATACAGCTTATGCTCTGCCCAGATACTCTTCGGTACGGGTGTCGATCTGGATCTTATCGCCGATGTTGATGAACAGCGGAACTTTTACCTGCGCGCCGGTCTCTACGATAGCGGGCTTGGTGGCGCCGGTAGCGGTGTCGCCTTTGAAGCCGGGTTCGGTGCTGGTAACTTCCAGTTCTACGAAGAACGGAGCTTCGATGCCGAATACCTTCTCCTTGAAGGACAACACTTTAACGACTTCGTTCTCTTTTACGAATTTAAGCGTGTCGCCAACGGTCGCGGCAGAGATCGGGATCTGCTCGTAGGTCTCAACGTCCATGAAATAATACAGATCGCCGTCGTTGTAGAGATAAGTCATATCCTTGCGGTCGATGCGCGCGAGGGGCATGCGGTCCGTGGGGTTGAAAGTTTTCTCAATGGTAGCGCCGGTGATCACGTTCTGGATCTTGGTGCGTACGAACGCCGCGCCCTTGCCGGGTTTAACGTGCTGAAACTCTTTTATCTGGTACACACCGTTGTCCATTTCAAAAGTTATTCCGTTTTTAAAGTCTCCTGCCTGAATCATTCTAAGACCTCCATCTGTTGGTATTATTTTTACGCGGGCAATTATACCGCATATCCGCACGGATTTCAACAGTTTTTTGCGATCTTTCGCCATATTGTCCGCATTTGCGGCAATTGCGGCAATCCGCCGCGCGCCGACCCGCATTTTGCCCGTAAATGAAACAGGGCTGCCGCCTTCCTTCAAGACGTCAACCCTGTTAAGTGGAAGTAAAGAGATTCGAACTCTGGACCTTTCGCACGTCAAGCGAATGCTCTAACCAGCTGAGCTATACTTCCGTTGCTGACGGGTATCTTCCCGAGAGCTTCCGTATAATACCACATTATTTCTCAATATGCAACAACTTTTTTTCAAAAAGAAGGGGCCGCCTTCATTCCGGCCGGATCGCCGGATCTGAAAGCGGCCCTGTCTTCAGAAGAATCTACCCCGGAACGATGCTCCGGTACGTTTCATCTCAGAAAGAACGCTTCTTCGCAAACACCACGGCGGCGCCCATAGCGAGCACGGCGATGACGGCGATCATAGCGACGGCGGCGTCACCGGTCTGAGGAGGAGTAACTTCGCCGGTCTGGGGCTGATCAGTGGTCTGCTGAGCGGGAACTTCAGTATCGTCGGGGTTAGCCGCAAAGAAGTCACCTTCGATGATATCACCAGTCACAGAGAAAGCAAAATTCTTTTCTGTACCGATATATTTCACTTTGGACAGATCTGCATCGGCGGTAGCGTGGTCCATAACAAAGTAAGCGCTCCCGTTTGCAGTATCGCCGGTGAGTTTCTCGCCGGTAGTGGTGATGGTAAGGATGTAAGTGCCTGCTTCCGCTTTATCGTTAAGTTCGATTGCGCAGAGAGGATCACCGTCTTTGATCACTTCGTAAGAATAGGTAGCAATAGGATCTTTAGAGAGAGTATTTTCTGCGTTATACTCAAACTTGTAAAGTTTAAGAACAACATTGCACTCTCTGTTCTGATCTTTTCTGCTTGACCAAGTGCTGGGCAGGAATACTCTGTTAAATCCAGCCGTGGTTGTGAATTCAACACCAACGGTCTGATCCTGCTGTGTGAGCCAGATACCGTCGGTCAAGTTAGCCTGAGGAACAGCAGTATAATTCTGAGTGGTCGGAGCCTCACCGCCGCCGTTACCGACAACGAGAGTAAACGCACCTTTGATATCCTCAGAACTGCCATCAGTATATTTACCAACAATAGAAACAGTGTAAGTACCTTCGGCGAGAGCATCAACTCCAAGAAGCTCCATCATACCGCCCTGATCAGCTACATCATGACCGAAACCGGCTTTGATAAAATCATCAGCGACCCAACCTGCATTCTTAAATGCATCCAAAGTGGCGATTTCAGTTCTGTCTCTGTAGTTGTCAGAGCACTCTTTTTCTTCACCATTGAGGGTCCATACAACTTTGTCTACAGTCTTTCCATGGGCTGCAAACCATCCAAGAATGTACAGTTTCTGTCCCGGATCAATCGACACGGTGCTTTCAGTTGCAAAACCGGCATTGCCTTGATAAGAATTAACATCTGCATACAATGCATCAATACCAGCAAAAGCAGGTACTGCAAGAGCAAGCACCAGAACAACGACAAGCATTATTCCTAATACTTTTTTCATCTCGAAAAACCTCCTGAAAATTTCTATGACAGCTTACACTGCTCATAGTTTTTAGCATTATAGCACATCAGAAATCTATTGACAACTGTTTTTTACAAAAAACAGCAAATGGGCAGCAAATGCTGCCTGGGTAAATCAGCGCTTCAGCCGGTCAACGATCACCGATATCACCGCCAGCACGATCAGGCCGATGACCACGGTGAGCGAAGTGTTTGACAGCGTACCTTTGCGCAGCGCAATGACGAAATAAATGAGTCCTGCGACAGCCGCGGCGCAGAGAATAAGAGTTATCACCAGCAGCACGATGCCGAACACCGTGTCGCGCTTTTCGGATTGACGCTCGAATTCCTCACGGCGCTTCCTGTCCGCTTCCAGCGCCGCGATCCGCGCTTTGCACTCTTCGGAGAGTTTGTCCGCCTCGTCGATGAACGCGATGGTGTCCAGGGCGGCGATCGCTTCCTGATACTTCGCGACGGAATTCTGATTCATGAGCCGCTCGGCGGAGCGGTACACGTCACGGAACTTGTCAACGTCCGCGGAATCGAGTTCGGTCATGTTGCCGCAGAAACCGCAGCGGGCAATGTTGGAGCCTATCTTTATATTCAGTTTGCCGCCGCAGATCGGGCACTTAAATGAAAACATATCTTTCACGTCTTTCCGTCAATATGATACTTGCTTGCCGTTCGGATTATCGCATATCGGGCGCCGTTTTGCAAGTATCGTCCGCGGCCCGGACCGCGCCGGCGCGGAAATAAAGCAGGTATTCGGTGTTGCCGTCGCCGCCTTTCACAGGCGACTCGCATTGGCCGCGGAGCACGAGGCCGGCGGATTCGTATTCCGAGGTCGTCTCGAACATTGCCGCCTGTGCGCGGTCCGCGTCCCGGACGATGCCGCCCTTGCCCACCGCCCCGCGCCCGACTTCAAACTGGGGCTTGAACAACACGACCGCGCAGCCCCCCGGAGCGAGCAGTTCGGCGACTTTATCTCTGAGTTTACGTATGGATATGAACGATAAATCCATGCACAGAAAAGCGAATTTCTGCCCTTCCGGCGGCGTAAACGCGCGGGCATCGCACCCTTCCACGGACGTCACGCGGGGATCATCGCGAAGAGTGCTGTCAAGCTGACCGTGGCCGACGTCCACCGCGGTCACCGACGCGGCGCCGCGTTTCAGAAGCACCTGCGTGAAGCCGCCCGTGGAGGATCCGAGGTCAACACACGTCATACCCGCTACGTCGATCCCGAACCTTTCAAGAGCGTATTCCAGTTTCAGGGCACCACGTCCGACATATTCGAGCGGATCCGGCAGACATACAAGCCGGGACGCGTCCGTTTCGTCAAGCTCGTACGACGGGCGGAAAATAGTTTTGCCGTCCATGGAAACGCAGCCGGATTTTACCGCCCCCGCCGCCCGGGTGCGGCTTTTATAAATTCCGTGTTCCGCGAGCCAGACGTCCAGTCTCATTTCGCCGCCTCAGCGTTTCCCCCGGCCAGCGCCGCAGCCAGTTCCGCCACTGAATCGCCGTCAAGACCGTACAATTTATAAAGTTCACCGATAGCGCCGTGCGGTATTGCCTCGTCCGGGAAACCGAGCACATGTACGCGATCCGCGTCCAGTCCCGCTTCCGCGGCGATCAGGGTGACCGTCTCTCCGAATCCGCCGGTCCTGACGCCGTCTTCCAGCGTGATCACCGGCGCATGCGGCCAGCGCGCCAGCAGTTCGGTTATGCCGGCCCGGTCGAGAGGCTTCAGGAACCGCGCGCTGTACACCGCAGAAGGTATCCCGGAATTCTCAAGTTTTTCCGCCGCGTACATTGCCTCGTATACCGGCACGCCCAGTGCCAGCAATATAACCGCGGCATCCGAAGACGGTCTCCTCACAAGCACGCCTTTTCCGACTGCTACTCCCGGAACGCTCTCTTTCCGGAGCTCCCGGGGCGACGTGCGGGCCGGATAACGCAGCACGAACGGACCGTCGGAATCCGCGGCCAGACGCGCCATTTCCGACTGTTCCCGCAGGTTAGCGGGGGCTGCGACCGTAACGCCCGGAAGCGGATTCAAAAACGAAAGGTCGTAAATGCCCTGATGGGTCTTGCCGTCATGGCCGGACACGCCCGCGCGGTCGAGGCACAGTACTACCCCGTTTCGCATCAGCGCCACGTCGTGCACCAGCTGATCGTACGCACGCTGGGAAAACGTGGAATACAGGCACATAAAGGGCTTCAGACCGGAGCGTGCCATAGCGGCGGACATTGTCACCGCGTGCTCTTCGGCGATGCCGACGTCAAAATACCGGTCAGGATATTTTTCGGCGAAC